>JANYFX010000081.1 GCA_025359585.1 Rhizobacter sp.
GCGGCCCGAAAAAGTGCGGCGCCTGCAGACCCACAGCTGCGCCGTGCACAGCGTGCTGGAGCAGGTGCGCGTGATGACCGAAGAAGGCCCGCAGTCGGCCTGGGTGATCGCGACCAACGTCTACGTGAAGGGCGCGCAAGGCTGGCGGCTCGTGGCGCACCACGCCAGCCCGGGCTCGCCACGCGAAGTGCAGGAGATCGTCGAAGCGGCCTCCGTGCTGCACTGATGAAAGAGTACCGCGCACCGCGCTGGCTGGTCGGGGGCAACGCGCAGACGATCTGGCCAGCGCTGTTCTCGAAGCGTTTCGCCGGGTCGGCGCCGACGTACCGGCGCGAGCGCTGGGTCACGCCCGATGCCGATTTCATCGACGTCGACTGGCAGGGCGAAGACAACAACGCTCCGCTGCTCGTGCTGTTCCACGGCCTCGAAGGCTCATCAAGCAGCCACTACGCGCAAGCCTTCGCGCACTGGGCTCGCCACAACGGCTGGCGCTTCGTGGTGCCGCACTTTCGCGGCTGCTCGGGCGAGCTGAATCTGGCGCCGCGGGCGTACCACTCGGGTGACTTCGAAGAGATCGGCTGGGTCTTGCGACGGCTGCGCTCGCTGCATGCCGGCAAGATCGCGGCCGTCGGTGTTTCGCTCGGTGGCAACGCCTTGTTGCGCTGGGCCGAAGAGGCCGGCGACACCGCCGCGCAAACCGCCGGCGTGGTCTGCGCCGTGTCGTCGCCGATCGACCTCGCGGCGGGTGGCCGGGCCATCGGTGAAGGTTTCAACCGGCAGGTCTACACGCGCATGTTCCTGCGCAGCATGAAGCCGAAGGCGCTGCGCAAGCTGGCGCAGCATCCGGGTCTGTTCAGCCGCGAGAAGCTGCTCGCCGCGCGTGACCTGTACGCGTTCGACGATGTGTTTACCGCGCCGCTGCACGGCTTCAAGGGCACCGACGATTACTGGTCGCGTGGCTCGGCCAAGCCGCACCTGCACGCCATCCGCATTCCGGCGCTGGTGCTGAACGCGCGCAACGACCCGTTCGTGCCGGGAAGCAGTCTGCCTTCTGCGCACGAGGTCGGCCGGCATGTGACGCTCTGGCAGCCGCCGCACGGCGGGCACGTCGGCTTTCCCGGCGGGCGCTGGCCCGGCCACGTGCACACGCTGCCCGAAGCGGTGATGGGCTGGATCGAAGCGCAGCTCTGAACGAAGATCGGGCCATGGACGACATCGTCAAACAAGCGCTCAAGAAGTGGCCCAACGTGCCGCACTGCTACGGCTGGCTCGCGCTCGACGCGCGGGGCGACTGGTACATGCGCGACGATCGCGTGCAGGCCGCCGGCCCGTTCCCCAAGGTCAAGGGCAGCCGCATCCTGCACGAGAAGCTGCGCGAGTTCATCGAGCGCAACTACCTCGTGGATGACGCCGGCTGCTGGTTCTTCCAGAACGGGCCGCAGCGGGTGTATGTCGAACTCGAAGCCGCGCCCTGGGTCTGGCGGCTCGAAGCCGTGGCGGGTGCGGCGCCGCGCATCACCAGCCACACAGGGTTGGCAGCGCAGTTCGAATCGGCGTGGCTGGACGAGCGCGACCGCTTGTTCCTGGCGACCGATCTCGGCCTCGGCATCGTGCACACACTCGACATGGAAGCCGCGGCTGGTGCGGTCGAAAGCGCGGCGTGGTCACCCGCTGCCACGACCTTCGACGCGCTCGTCACACGCTTCGGCTGCCGGCTCGCGCCGGCGCCTTGAATCACATTCCGTAGAACACGTAGTCGGCTTCGTAAGCGACTTGCTGGCGCTTGCCTTTGCTCATCGCGTCGCAAGCCATGGCCGGGGCCACACCGCCCTTGGTGTTCAGGCGCTGGATGTAGCTCACGCCGGTCATCGCGCCGGCGCCCATCGCCGGCTCGGTCTTCACGAGCTGCAGCGGGATGTTGCCCGGCGTTGCGGGTGACACGGCGAGTTGCTTGCCGGTGACCTTGGAGCCGTCGTTCGCTTCCCAGGTCGGGCCGGCGTAGTACTTGCCGACCGCCTTCTTGTCGCCGCTGTAGAGCGTGGCGACCGGGCCAACGAAGGCCCATTCGTGCGCGCCTGCCATGTCCTTTTTCTCGCGGCATTCATAGGTGATTTCGCCGACGCCGGTGGTCGACATCATCACCTTCTGGCCGGCCGGCACGCGCACTGGCTCGGGCAGCGCGGCGTTGTCGACCTTCATCATCATCGGCGCACTGGCGCAGGCGGACAGGGCGATGGCGGCGGTGATCATCGAGAGTTTTTTCATCGGAGGCTCCTTGGAAGGTGGGGTGCGATTGGCGACAAGCGGCGCGGACATTCGCGCGCTCGCACTCCGCCCCTACGCAGCCCCGCGCCGACTGGATGCAAGGGCCGCGCAAGCCCGGTTCCGCACGCCGCGCAGGCGAAAAAAAGCCGGCTCGCGAGCCGGCTTTCATGGGCGACACGGCTCTACTTGGCGCTGCTCACCATGTAGCTCACCACGGCCTTGATCTCGGCCTCGCTCGCGGCCGAGCCACCCTTGGGCGGCATCGCGCCCTTGCCCTTGATGGCGCTGGCGGTCAGCGCGTCGACGCCCTGTGCGATGCGCGGCGCCCACGCGGCCTTGTCGCCGATCTTGGGTGCACCGGCCACCCCTGCGAGGTGGCAGGCCTGGCAAATCTGGGTGTAGAGCGCTGGTGCGGCGCCGGCATCGACCTTGGCCGCTGGCGCTGCTGCGACAGTGGCGACCACGGCCACCGGAGCTGCGGCCATGGCTGGCGCTGGAGCAGCCGCCATCGGCGTTGCGGGGGCCGCAGCAGCCGGTGCAGCATCGGCTGCCGGAGCGGCGATGGCCGGGGCCTTCGGTTCGTCGAACTTGGCGCCGGCCTTGTTGGCCATGTAGACCACGGCACGGCCGATTTCGAGGTCGGCGTAGTCACCACCCCCCTGTGCGCCCATCTGGCCCTTGCCCGCGAGGGCAGAGTGCAGCAGCGCGTCGTAACCGGTCTTGATGCGCGGGGCCCAGGCGTCGGCGTCGCCGAACTTCGGGGCGCCCACCAGGCCGGCGGTGTGGCAGGCCGTGCACTGCGCGGCGAAGACCTGTTCGCCGGTCTTCAGCGTCGACAGGTCGGAAGCGTCTTTGACCTGCACCAGGCCCACCGGGTGAATGCGCTGTGCCACCGCTTCGGGCGTGAGGCCGGTGCTGCCGGCGGCGGGCCGGTGGTCGGTGGTCACGTACTCGACCAGCAACACGATCACGATGATCGGCACGACGAACGCATACAACACCGCCAGGATCAGCTGCTTCGGGGTCTTGATGGGGCCTTCGTGGGGGCCGTCTTGATCGTGCGGGGTGTGGGCGTCGCTCATGAGATCCTCAACTGCGAAATTCGGGTGCGCGTCTGCGCAAAAACCCGCGAATTATAGGGCCCTCGCCCAGCGCCGGCCGGGTCCCGCGCCCAAGCTCGCGGTGCGCCGGCGATCGGTCTACAGTCTCGGCTTCGCCCTGCCGATTCCCGAGGAGACACCCATGTTCAAGGCCCTGGTGCTCGACAAGACCCCCGACTTCCTTGCCTCGGTCCGCGAGGTCGATGATTCTTTCTTGCCCGAAGGCGACGTGACGATCGGCGTCGAATACTCCACGCTCAACTACAAGGACGGCCTGGGCATCACCAACCGCTCGCCGGTCGTGCGCAGTTGGCCGATGGTGGCCGGCATCGACGGCAGCGGCACCGTCACGGCCAGCAGTCACCCGGCCTGGAAGGTCGGCGACGCGGTCGTGCACAACGGCTTCGGCGTGGGCGAAACGCACAAGGGCTGTCTGGCCGAGCGGGCGCGCCTGAAGGGCGACTGGCTGGTGCGCCGGCCCGAAGCATTCAGTGCGCGCCAGGCCATGGCCATCGGAACGGCGGGCTACACCGCGATGCTGTGCGTGCTCGCGCTCGAGCGCCATGGTGTGCGCGCGGGCGACGGTGAGGTGCTCGTCACCGGCGCCACCGGCGGGGTCGGTTCGGTGGCGGTGGCCTTGCTCGCGAAGCTCGGCCACACGGTGGTCGCGGCGACCGGCAAGGTCAACGAAGTGGGCTACCTGCAGAGCCTGGGCGCCACGCGGGTCATCGACCGGGCCGAACTGTCGGCGCCCGGCAAGCCCTTGCAGAAAGAACGCTGGGCGGCGGTGGTCGATGCGGTCGGCAGCCACACGCTGGCCAACGCCTGCGCGCAAACGCGCTACGGCGGTGCGGTGGCCGCCTGCGGCCTGGCACAGGGCTTCGACTTTCCCGCCACCGTGATGCCCTTCATCCTGCGCGCCGTGGCATTGCTCGGCGTGGACAGCGTGATGGCGCCCCGTGCCTTGCGCGAGCAGGCCTGGGCACGCCTGGCGACCGACCTCGACCCGGCGCTGCTCGAATCGATGACCACCGAGGTGCCGCTCAGCGGCGCGATCGAGGCCGCCCAGCGCTTGATGGACGGCAGCGTGCGTGGCCGCATCGTGGTGCGCACACAAGCCTGATCGGCACGCCCGTTAGAATCGCGCCACGGCGAGCGACCGTGGTGAAGTGGATATCATTGGGCCCTCCGAAGGCTTAGGCGCAGGTTCGATTCCTGCCGGTCGCACCAAGCGTCTTCAGCGTGCCGCGCCTTCCCCGTGCGACGCGGCGGCACCCAGCTTCCGGCTGCCGCTTTCCAAGCTCGTGCAACAGCCGCAGATGCATTCTTCCGGATGGCGACGGGCCGGTTTGGCCTTGATGCTGGTGGCCTTCGGCTGGCTGGCAGGGTGCGCCGCCTTGCCCCGAGATGTTGCCCGGGTTCCGACGCAGGCCTTGCCGGCCTCTGAATCGAGCGAGCTCGTGCGCATCGCGAAGGCGTCGACCCCGGACCCTTCGTTGAGCGGGTTCCGCCTGCTGTCCTGGTCTGAACAGTCGTTCGCCACCCGCATCGAGCTCGCCAAACGTGCCCGGTATTCCCTCGACCTGCAGTACTACGTGCTCGCGAACGACGACACCGGTCACCTGCTGCTGCGCGCGCTGCGTGACGCGGCGGCGCGCGGCGTGCGCGTGCGCTTGCTGCTCGACGACCTGTACACCGGGGGCAGCGACGGCCTGCTGCTCGGCCTGGCGGCTCACCCGAACGTCGAAGTGCGGCTGTTCAACCCGTTCCCGGCGCGGCTCGAGAGCCTGGCCGGCCGCTTCGCGGCGTCGCTGTTCGACTTCGGTCGGCTGAACCACCGCATGCACAACAAGCTGTTCATCGCCGACGGGGCGATGGCCGTGGCCGGTGGGCGCAACATCGGCAACGAGTACTTCATGGCGGACGGTGGTGCCAACTACATCGACCTCGATGTCTTCGCCATCGGGGCGGTGCTGCCCAGGCTCGGCGAGTTGTTCGATCGTTACTGGAACAGCGAGCACGTCTACCCCGTGCAGTCGGTCGTGCCCAGCAGCGAAGCCGCGGCCGCGTGGCAGCGCAGCTTCGAGGACACGACCGTGCCGCAACCGGGCCGCGGCCCGCAGCCTCCGCCTGCCGGCG
>JANYFX010000085.1 GCA_025359585.1 Rhizobacter sp.
GGGTAGTCGCTGCGGCCGGTCGCGATGATCGCGTCGCTGCGCACTTCCTTCACCTCTTCGGGCAGGATCTCCGGCGTCGGGTTCGCCAGCGCGAAGATGATCGGGTTGGCGCGCATCACTGCCACCATCTCCTTCTTCAGCACGCCGCCCGCCGACAGGCCGAGGAACACGTCGGCCCCATTCATCACCTGGGCCAGCGTGCGCAACTCGGTCTTCTGCGCGAAGCCGACCTTGTCGGCATCCATCAGCTCCTTGCGACCCTCGTAGACCACGCCGGCCAGATCGGTGACCCAGATGTTCTCGCGCGGCAGGCCAAGCTTGACGAGCAGCCCCAGGCAGGCGAGCGCCGCAGCGCCTGCGCCGGAGGTCACGAGCTTGACCTCCTTGATGTTCTTGCCGCCGACCTTCAGCCCGTTCAGGAAGGCCGCGCCGACCACGATCGCGGTGCCGTGCTGGTCGTCGTGGAACACCGGGATCTTCATGCGCGCGCGCAACGCGCGTTCGACGTAGAAACAATCCGGCGCCTTGATGTCTTCCAGATTGATGCCGCCGAAGGTCGGCTCGAGCGCAGCGATCACGTCGATCAGCTTGTCGAGGTTCTTCTCGTCGACCTCGATGTCGAACACGTCGATGCCGGCGAACTTCTTGAACAGGACCGCCTTGCCCTCCATCACCGGCTTGGCCGCCAGCGGGCCGATGTCGCCCAGGCCCAGCACGGCCGTGCCGTTGGTGATCACGGCGACGAGGTTGCCGCGCGAGGTGTACTTGAACGCGTTTGCCGGGTCGGCCACGATCTCTTCACAGGCCGAGGCCACGCCGGGCGAGTACGCCAGCGCCAAATCACGCTGGTTCACCATCTGCTTGGTGGCGTGGATCGCGACCTTGCCGGGCGTCGGGAACTCGTGGTATTCGAGCGCCGCACGGCGCAACTCAGCGGCTTTTTGTTCGGCGTTGTTCATGGTGGGCTGTCTCGGTCGTTGTGGGGTCGTTGCGCGCGTCTGTCGTCGAGCACTGGCGCCGGGCATTCGAGCCGGCATTGTAGGAGCGGCTGCTGGCCAAACGGTGCGGCGCTGGCGCCGCAGCGATGGCTGATTTGCATCGTGCCACGCCGCTTGCGCATCGGTGCTGCGCGCGCAGTCTGAGGCCGGGGCGCGGCCGGCGCCATGCGCAAAACTGCGTAGCGGCAGCGCGCCGCCTTCCGCAATACTGTGCGGTGCACACTGGCCCGCGCCCGCTCCGCTCCGCATGACCGATCAGCCGCTTCCTTCCACCCGCGCGCCACGCTCCTGGTCGGTGCGCCGGCTCGCGCTCTGGGGTGCGCTCGTGGCCTTGCTGATCGTGGCGCAGTCGCTGCTGGTGTGGCTGACCATCAGCTACGAAAGCAACCGCGCGCAAGAGCAGGTGGATGTGGCCGCCACGAGCGCCGCTGCCGACATCCGCCAGGCGCTCGCGCGCCACCAGCAAAGCCTGCAGGCTTTGCTGTGGAACGAGCCCACGTCGCCGGTCTGGCGCGCTGAAGCGGCAGCGCTGCTGCGGGCCCGCCGCGAGATGCAGCGCAACGAGCGGCGCGACCCGCAGATGCGCCTGACCGACGCGGCCGACTCGCCGCTGCAGGTGCCGCTGTTCGCGCACTTCCGGCGCGCCGACATCGACTACGAGCTGCAGCTCGCCTGCAACGCGGCCCAGCGTTTTGCCACACCGCTGTTCTCGCGCAGCTACTTCGTGCCGCGCGCCGACGGGCACGGGCTCGAAGTGATCGACCTGTGCATTCCGCTGCAGCGCGCGGGCCAGCCCGACGGCTTTGTCAGCGCCACGATCGCGCTTTCACTCCTGCTCGACGAAGCCGTGCCGGCCGATCTGGCGCGCGAGCACGAACTCTCGTTCGTCGAAGGCGACGGCACACGCCTGGCGCGAGCCGGCCGGCAGCGTGGCGCGGGGGTGTTCGTCTCGGAGCGGCTGGTCGACCTGCCGGGGCAGTCGCTGCAGATCCGGCTCGACAGCCGCCGCGGCGGGCCCCGGCTGATCCCCAACCTGGCCGTGGCGCTGGTGCTCGGCCTGTCGCTCGCGCTCACGGTCGTGGTGCTGCTGCTGGCGCGCGACGTGCGGCTGCGCACCGGCGCCGAAGCGGCACTGGCCGAAGCGCTGGCCTTTCGCAAGGCGATGGAAGACTCGCTCGCCACCGGCCTGCGCGCGCGCGACCTGAGCGGGCGCATCACCTACGTCAACCCGGCGTTCTGCGAGATGGTCGGGTTCACGGCGGCCGAGTTGCAGAGCAGCGAATCGCCGCCGTACTGGCCGCCCGAACTGGCCGCGGAATACGGCGTGCGCCAGAAGGTGCGCCTCGGCCGCAAGGCCGACGAACAAACGCCGCAGGAGTCACGCGAAGGTTTCGAGACCACCTTCGTCAAACGCAATGGCGAACGAATTTCGGTGTTGATCTTCGAAGCGCCGCTGGTCGACGGCAGCGGCCGCCACACCGGCTGGATGAGCGCGGCGCTCGACATCAGCGCGCAACGCCGCGTCGAAGAGCTCGCGCGCCAGCAGCAAGAGCGGCTTCAGGCCACGGCGCGGCTGGCCACCGTCGGCGAAATGGCTTCGCTGCTCAGCCACGAACTCAACCAGCCGCTCGCGGCCATCGCCAGTTATGCGGCCGGCTCGATGAACCTGCTCGACAGCCACAACGGCAGCGAAGCCGCCGACCCCGACACCTTGCCGCTGCTGCGCCAGGCCGCGCAGCGCATTGCCGAACAGGCCGAGCGCGCCGGCCGTGTGATCAAGAGCGTGCACGACTTCGTGCGCCGCCGCGAGCAGCCGCGCGAAGCCTGGCGCGTCGACGTGCTGATCGACGCCGTGCTGCCACTCGCCCGCCTGCAGGCGCGCAAGAGCGGCACCCGCATCGAGGTCGATCTGCCGGCGCAGCCGCTGCGCGTGGTGTGCGACCGCACGATGATCGAGCAGGTGCTGCTCAACCTCACGCGCAACGGCATTCAGGCGATGGAAGAGGGCACCGCGCTGGCCGACCGTGTGCTCGGCCTGCGCGTGCGCCAGAGCCACGCGCGCTGGGTCGAATTCAGCGTCGTCGACCATGGCCCGGGCATCGCGCCCGACGTGGCGCGGCGCCTGTTCACGCCGTTTTTCACGACCCGCAGCGAAGGCATGGGTCTGGGCCTGAGCCTGTGCCGCACGGTGATCGAACAGCACGGCGGTGTGCTCGATTTCCAGAATCTCGAATCGGCCGAGTCGGCGCGTGGAGTGGGCACGGAATTCAGGTTCACACTGCCGGCCGAAGCCACCGATTCGGCCCGGCGCGCCCGCCCCGAAAACACCGAGACCACCTCATGATCCAGCCCCTCGCAGCAAGCCTAGGCCGGTCGATGGTCTACCTCGTCGATGACGAAGACGTGGTGCGCGACGCGCTCGCCTGGCTGCTGCGCTCGCGCCGCTTGCTGTCGGAGTCGTTCGGCAGCGCCGAAGCCTTCGAGACCTTTCTCGACACGCTGCCGGCCGCCGCGCAAGCCGCGTGGCCGAGCGCGCCGAGCTGCCTGCTGCTCGACGTGCGCATGCCCGGCATGAGCGGCCTGGCGCTGTTCGAGCGCCTGATCGAGCGCGGCGTGCTGGGCGCGCTGCCGGTGATCTTCCTGACCGGCCACGGCGACGTGCCGATGGCGGTGGCCGCCGTCAAGCGCGGCGCGTTCGACTTCGTCGAAAAGCCGTTCTCCAACAACGCGCTCGTGGACCGCATCGAGCAGGCCTTGCAGAAAAGCGAGGCCGCGATCCGCCAACGGCTCGAAACGGCGGCGCGCGCGCGCCGGCTCGCCGAACTGACAGAACGCGAACGCGACGTGATGCGGCTCGTCATCGAAGGCCGGCCCAACAAGCTGATCGCCGACGCGCTCGACATCAGCGTGCGCACCGTCGAAGTCCACCGTGCGCGGGTGTTCGAGAAGATGGAGGTGAAGTCGGCCGTCGAGCTGGCCAACGTGTTGCGCGACGCCGCGCCGCGTTGACTCGAAGCGCCGCGCCGCGGCGACAATGCGCGCATGGCCCTCGGCGAATTCGACCTCATCGCGAAGTACTTCACCCGCAGCGTGACACGCGCCGCGCTCGGCGTGGGTGACGACTGCGCGCTGTTCGCCACCTCTCCCGGCACCCAGCTCGCGGTGTCGAGCGACATGCTGGTCGAGGGCCGGCACTTCCTGCCCACGGTCGCGCCGCAGCGCCTGGGTCACAAGGCGCTCGCGGTCAACCTGAGTGATCTGGCGGCCTGCGGCGCCAAGCCGATCGCGTTCACGCTCGCTTTGGCCTTGCCGCGTGTCGATGAGACCTTTCTCGCCGGCTTTGCACAAGGCCTGCTCGCACTCGCCGACCAGCACGAGTGCGAGTTGATCGGTGGCGACACCACCCAGGGCCCGCTGAACCTCTGCATCACCGTGTTCGGCGAAGTGCCCACCGGCCAGGCCTTGCTGCGCTCGGGCGCGCGGGCCGGCGACGATCTGTATGCCAGCGGCACGCTCGGTGACGCGCGCGCCGCGCTCGAAGTGTTTCGCGGCACGCTTTCCCTGGCCGGGCCGGCGTTCGAGAGCGTGCGCCTGGCGATGGAAACACCGCAGCCGCGCGTCGCCCTCGGCCTGGCGCTGCGCGGGGTCGCAACGAGCGCGATCGATGTGTCCGACGGGCTTCTCGGCGACCTGGCGCACATCCTGCGGCGCTCGAACGTGGGCGCCACGGTCGAGGTCGACGCACTGCCACGCAGCACCGTTCTGGCCGTGCTGCCGATCGCGCAGCAACGCGAGTTCACGCTCGCCGGTGGCGACGACTACGAGCTGGTGTTCAGCGCGCCACCCGAACGCGCCGCAGAAGTCCGCGATGCGGCGCGGCGAGCCAACGTTCAAGTGACGCGCATCGGCTGTATCGAGAGCGTTGCCGGGCTGCGGCTCGTCGATCAGGCCGGCCGCACGGTGAGCAACAGCTACGGCTCATTCGACCACTTCAAGACATGAACTCAGCCTCCGCCATGAACCCACCGGTCGCCACCGCGCCACGCAAGCCGACCTGGCGCTTCATGCTCTCGCACCCGGCGCACGCCATCGCACTCGGCTTCGGCAGCGGCCTGTCGCCGTTGGCGCCCGGCACGGTCGGCACACTCTGGGCCTGGGTCGCGTTCCTGGTGCTGCAACCGCACCTGAGCCAGCCGCAATGGGCCATGCTGCTCGGCGCGAGCGCGCTGGTCGGCTGGTGGGCCTGCACCGTCACCGCGCGCCACATGGCGGTGGCCGACCCGGGCGCGATCGTGTGGGACGAAATCCTCGCGTTCTGGATCATTCTGTGGCTCGTCACGCCGGCGAGCTTCTGGCCGCAGCTCTGGGCCTTTGTGCTGTTCCGTTTTTTCGATGCCGCCAAGCCCGGCCCGGTCGCCTGGGCCGACGCCTTGTTCAAGGGCCGGCGCGGCCATCCGGTGGGCTGGGCGCAGGGCTTCGGCATCGTCTTCGACGACCTGATCGCAGCACTCTGCACCTTGCTCGTGATCGCCCTGTGGAGGTTCCTGTGAAGCAGTTCGAAACCGCCGTGCTCGCGCTGGCCGACGCGCTGAGTGCACAAGGCCTGAAGCTCGCCACCGCAGAGTCGTGCACCGGCGGTTTGATCGCGGCCGCGTGCACCGCCGTGGCGGGGTCGAGCGACTGGTTCGAGCGCGGCTTCGTCACCTACTCGAACGAGGCGAAGACCGAGTTGCTGGGTGTCGATGCGGCCTTGATCAAGGCACACGGCGCCGTCAGCGAAGAAGTGGCCCGCGCCATGGCCGAAGGTGCGCTCGTGCATTCGCGCGCGCAGATCGCTGTCGCGGTGACCGGCATCGCCGGGCCGGGTGGTGCAACAAAGGGCAAACCCGTCGGCACGGTCTGGCTCGCCGTGGCGCGGCTCGGTGGTCTGTTGCACAGCGAGTTGCTCAGCCTCGGCGGCGACCGAGCAGCCGTGCGCGAGCAGACCGTGCAGCATGCGCTCGCGCGCTTGATCGCGGCGCTGCCGCAGGCCTGAACGGAGCAGCATGGCCATCCTCGTCGCCACCGACTTCAACGACGACGAGTGGGCTGCGTGGTGGCCGGCGCTCGAAGCGGCGTTGCCCGGTGAGCAACTCCTGCGCAGCGGCACCGTCGAGCAAGGATCGCCGATCGACGTGGCGCTCGTCGCCAACCCGCCGATCAGCGCCTTGCAAGGACTGCCGCAGTTGCGATTCATCCAGTCTCTGTGGGCCGGCGTAGACCGCTTGCTGCTCGACGCGAGCGTGCCGGTGCATGTGCCGTTGGCGCGCATGGTCGACCCTGCGATGAACACCGCGATGGCCGAGACGGCGTTGTGGGCCGTGATCGCTCAGCACCGGGGCTTCTTCAAATACGCGAGCCAGCAGCGTGCGGCGCAGTGGCAGCAACATGCCCCGGTGCGCGCCGACGAGATCGACGTGGCCGTGCTCGGCCTTGGCCAGATGGGCCGCGCGGCCGCGCAGACCATCGCCCGCCACGGCTACCGCGTGTCGGGCTGGAGCGCGAACCCTGCTGTGGTGGAAGGTGTTGCCACGTCGAGCGGCGATGCGGCCTTGCACGCTGTGCTGGCGGCTGCGCACATCGTCGTCAACCTGTTGCCGCTCACACCCGCCACGCGTGCTTTGTTCGGCGCGAAGACGCTGGCACAGATGCGCGCCGGCGCCAGCCTCGTGAACCTGGCGCGTGGTGCGCATGTCGTCGATGCCGACCTGATCGCGGCGCTCGACCGCGGGCGCTTGCAGCATGCCGTGCTCGACGTTTTTGCCACCGAGCCCTTGCCTGCCGATCACCCGTACTGGCGCCACCCCAGGGTCACCGTGCTGCCCCACGTGGCGGCACAGACCGACCCGCGCAGCGCAGCGTTGATCGCGGCGAACAACGTGCGCGTGTTTCGCGCCGGCCGCGTGCCAGCGAACCTGGTGGACCGCACGCGCGGTTACTGAAAAGCGCTGAGCCCGCAGCGCGGCGAATGCACAATTTGCACTCGACCGGAGTGCCGCGCCATGAACTCGAACCTGCTTCTCTGTTGCCGAGTGGCCGCGGCCTTTGTCGTCGCGACCGTGTTGTTCGCTTGCGGCGGTGGCGGCGGCCAGTTTTCGATCGGTGAGCAAGGCGCGGCCAGCCTGTCGGGCACGGCCGCCAGCGGCCGACCGATCGCCGGTGCGACCGTCACCCTCAAGGATGTGGCCGGGCACAGCAGCACGCAGACCACACGCAGCGACGGGAGCTACAGCTTCGGCGATGTCTCGGGCTTCGTCTGGCCGGTGGTGGCGCGTGTCGAGGGCGGCACGCTTGCCTGCGGCACGCAGCCCAACTGCACGCCCGCGCCGAACACGCAGCGTTACGTGGGTGTGTCGCTCGGCACACGCGCCCCGCAGAACACGCTCAACCTCACGCCGATGTCGCATGCCGTGGTCAGCTCGGCGGCACACTTCGACGCCAACGGGTTGTTCGATCTGCCGCTCGGTTTGTTGCTGATCAACCCGCTTGACCTGATCGATGCGACCGTGAGCGTGCTCGACTGGTTGCTGCGCCTCGACCCCGAAGCGCTGCTGCCGCGCAACATCGACTTCGTGAACGGCAGTTTCATCGCCACGCCCGCCGATCCGCAAGACGCGGTGCTCGAATTGCTGCAGTTCGTGTTCACGGCCTTGTTGTTCGATCAATCGCAGTTCGGCCTGCTCGTGCTCACGAACCCGCACGGCAGCGGTGTGCCGGCCGTGCCGCTTTACTGCGACGTGGCCGGCAGCTACCAGGGCAGTTATGCCGGCACGAGCCGGGGCACCTGGTCGGCCACCATCGACGCCTACACCGGCCTGATCGGCGGCACCGCCAGCAACCCGGCCGGTGGCGCCGATGTTCCCGGCCTCGGCACGGTCGTGCGCCTCGGGCTCGGCGCGCAGCGTGCATCGGCGGCGGTCGGTTTCGCGGGGCTGGCGCAGTTCGCTGGCGGCGTCAGTGCGGGCCGGGTGTTCTCGGGGGTGTGGAGCAGCCCGGCGGAGGTGGGTGGCACGTTCACGGGGCAGCGCGCGGCGGCGGCCGCCGCGTGCCGCTGAGGCACACGAACGCCTGTCGTAGACGCGGCTGCGGCCAACCGGCTGGCGCGGGTTCGCCCCGTACACTCCCCCGCCATGCAGGGACAGCTTTTTACCCAGGATTTTTTGCTTCGAGGCATTCGTGACACGCCTCCGTTTCAGACACTCGATGCACCCACGCTCGCCCGCTTTCGGGATGCGCTGAACGCGGTTTACGCACCGCTGCGAGCCGACTCCGCGCTGAACGAAGCGCAAACCGAGCAGCTCGTCATTGAGCGCGTGCTCGTTGAGCTCGGCTGGGGTGGTGACTATCTTCCGCAGGTCAACCTCTCGGGCAAGCGCCGCGAAGACGTGCCCGACATCCTGCTGTTCCCCGATGCGCCTTCCATGCAAGCCGCGCGCGCCGAATCGCGTGACGACAAGCGCTACCGCCACGGCGTGGCGATTCTCGAAGCCAAACGCTGGATGCGCCCGCTCGACCGGGGCGACGCCACCGAGGCCACCGACCCCGGCGCGCCCTCATCACAAATGCTGCGTTACCTCAGCCGCGCCGACGTGGTCAGCGACCGCGCCGTCAAGTGGGGCCTGCTGACCAACGGTGCCGTCTGGCGCCTCTACTACCAGGACGCGCGCTCTCGCGCCGAAGAGTTCTTCGAGATCGATCTGGCGCTGGCCCTGGGTGTGCCCGGTGTGCAGGGCGAACTCGACGGCATGGCGCCCGAGCACGCGCTCAAGCTGTTCTTTCTGCTTTTCAACCGCGAGGCCTTCCTGCTCCAGACCGGGTGGGACAGCGGCCACCGCAGCTTTCACGCCTACGCGCTCAACGAAGCGCGGCTCTACGAAGAAGCGGTCTCGCAAGACCTGGGCAAGCGCGTCTTCAACGAAGTCTTTCCCCGGCTCGCACAAGCGCTGGCCGATGGTGACCTGCAAGCGCAGAAGCAGAAGGTCGGCTACGGCCAGTTCACCCGCGAGCAATACACGCGTGAATACCTCGAAGAAGTGCGCGAGTCGGCGCTGATCTTCCTGTACCGCCTGCTGTTCCTGTTCTACGCCGAAGACCGCCACTTGCTGCCCGTGCGCGACCCGCGCTACCGAGACTACAGCGTGCGGCGCCTGCGCGAAGAGGTGCGTGACAAGGTCGATGCGGGTTTGAAGTGGTCGAGCACGATGCCCAAGCTGTGGTTGGCGCTGCGCGGCGTGTTCACCCTGGTGGACCAGGGTGACGACGACATCGGCATGCCCGCTTACAACGGGGGTTTGTTCGAACGTGCGCGCTCCCCGTTGCTCGAACGAACGGGCGTGCCCGATGCCGTGATGGCGCCCATCATCGACGCGCTCTCGCGCCGCACCGAAGACCTGCTTCACGCCTGGATCAACTACCGTGACCTGGCTGTCTCGCACCTCGGGGGCATCTACGAGCGCCTGCTCGAATACACCCTCGTGCACGAAGTTCAGGCCGCCGACGACTACCGCGACAAGCCCGAGATCAACCGCATCACCGCACAACCGGCAAGCTTTGCGCGCAAGGTCTCGGGCAGCTACTACACGCACGACGATCTGGTGCGGCTCATCCTGCGCGAATCGGTTGGATTGCTGGCGGCTGAGCGTGTCGGCGGGTTCGAGGCTCAGATCGCCCGGTACAAGAAGAAGACTTCATTGAACCCGGCCGATTGGAGCGTGCTCGACAAGCTCGACCCGGCCAGCGCTATTCTCGAACTGAAGGTCTGCGACCCGGCGATGGGCAGTGGCCACTTTCTCGTGTCACTCGTCGATGACCTGGCCGACCGCGTGCTCGAAGCCATCAACACCGCCGAGCAAATTGTCGCCGAGCAGCCCTGGGCGGCGCACCTCGCCGAGCGCGGCCAGCCCTGGCTCAGCCCGGTGGTCGCGCGCGTGGCGCACATCCGCCAGACCATCCGCAGCACCGCCCGCACACACGGCTGGGCTGTGACCGACGCGCAGCTCGACGACCGACACATCGTGCGCCGCATGATCCTGAAGAAGACCATCTTCGGGGTCGACAAAAACCCGATGGCGGTCGAGCTGGCCAAGACCGCACTCTGGCTCCACACCTTCACGGTCGGTGCGCCGCTGAGCTTTCTCGATCACCACCTGAAGTGCGGTGACTCGCTGCACGGCGAGCAACTCGATCCCGTGCAGCGCGGCATGCAACAACTGGGCATGCTGTTTCAGATGAGCGAGCTGAACCGGCTCGATGTGGCCGCCAAAAGCCTCGAGCAAGTGGCCGACTACACCGATGTCGATATCGCCGAAGCGCAGCGCTCGAAGACGCTAGCCGCCGAGGCGCAGGCGCAGGTCGCGCCGCTGCACGCGCTGCTCGATTTCTGGCGCGCGCTGCGTTGGTTGTTGCCGGGTTGGCCTGTGGCCGCGGCCAAGAAGCTGAACAAGC
>JANYFX010000135.1 GCA_025359585.1 Rhizobacter sp.
GTTCGCGAGCGCGGCCGAGCGCCATGCGCTGCGGCGCGGTGGAAGATTGCCGGTGAGCGCGTGAAAGCGCTGCATCGTTGCCGGCTCGCTGAGGTATTCGATCAGCTGCCACGCCGCTTCCTTGCGCGCCGAGCCCTTGAACATCACGAGGCTGGCGCCACCGGCTGTGGACACGCCGGGGCCATCGGGGCCGGGCAAGGGCGCGGTCGCCCAGTCGCCTTGGGCGGCGGGCGGCAAACGGCGCCGGAACTCGCCGATGTTCCACGGCCCGCTGACGTAGAAAGTGAACATCCCGCGCGCGAACTCGTCCCACACGTTGGAGACCTGCGTGTTCGTCATCAGCGGCGCGAGGTCTTCGTGAAAGATGCCAGCGTAGAAGTCGAGCGCGCGCCGGAACGCGGGCTTCGAGAACGCGCCGCGCGTCGCGTCATCCGCGAGCAAGTCGCCCTGCTGCAAGGCGAGCGCGAACAGCGGGTCGGGTTCGTTCAGCGGCAGCAATACGCCGTAAGCGCGCGCGCCGCCGCGCTGCTTGATCGCCCGCATGGCGATCAGCCATTCGGCCCAGCTTTGTGGCGCGCGCTCGATGCCGGCGGCACGCAGCAGATCGGTTCGATAGAACAGCAGCCGCGTGTCCACGTACCAGGGCAGGCCGAACAAACGCACGCCTTGCGGGCTCGGCATCTGATTGGTGTCGAGGATGCCGGCGAAGTAGTCGTCGCGCTGCACGCTCGACGCGGCCACGCGCGCATCGAGCGGCTCGAGCGCGTCGAGCGCGGTGAACTCCGGCAGCCAGGTGTTGCCGAGCTGGCACAGGTCGGGCAGCGAGCCGCCGGCATAGGCGGTGAGCAGCTTCTCGTGCGCTGCCGTCCACGGCAGTTGCTGCACGCGCACTTTCACATCGGGGTGGCGCGCATAAAAGTCGGGCAGCAGCTCGGCCACCACCTCGGCCTCGCGGCCCATCGCCCAGAAGTGCAGCGGGCCGCGCGGGTCGTCACGCCGGCCGCAACCGGCGGCCGTCAGCGTCAGCGCGCCGAGGCCGAGGCTTTGCAGCGCGCGTCGGCGTGAAGGCATCAGCCGGTCTTCGCGAGCCAGCCGCCGCTGAAACCGGCACGCTCGAGCCCGCGCCGCAGGGGCGCGCATTTGCGCATGTCGTCCCAGACGAGTTCGTTGCGGTAGTTGCCGATCATCGCGAGGATGGGCCCTTGATCGATGCCGAGGTAGTCTTTGGCGATCCAGCCGAAGTTGGCATCGACGCGCCCATCGGTGAGTTTGACATCGGCTTCTGTGAAGCTGCGGTTGAACGAGTCGAAGAATCCGTATTTCGAGTAGATGAACGTGCCGTAGCGCGAATGCATTTCCTGAACCGCCGGGATCACGATCTCGGGCGCGAACGGCAGCGACGACAGCGCCGCAGTGGGCGCGATGGTGCCGTCGTCGACCGTGTGCGTGCGGCCGACGCCGCGGGCCGAGTAGTCGAGAAAATAGCGGTAGCGGTTCTTGCGGTCGAAGCTGCCCATCGTGCCCGGCCCGTCGCAGGCCGTGAAGCCCCAGACGTTGGCGCCGTACTCGAACCAGCCACCCGGGTTGGCGATGGCGTAGGCGCGCTGCGCGTAGACGGCACGGCGGCTGTTCTCGAAATAATCGATGCCGTGCTGGCGCATGGTCGCGTCCTGAATGCCGCGAAAGTCGATCCACATGTGCGAGTACTGGTGGCCGAACAGCGGCGCGAAGCCCAGGTGCTCGTAGCCCATGAAGCGGCCCCAGGCGCCGTTGTAACTTTCGGCCCATGCGCTCCACGCCGTCTCTTCGACCGGGTGGGTGGGCGAGCCGAGCGCGAGCAGCACGACCAGCATCGCTTCGTTGTAGCCGAGCCAGTCGTGCGGAATGAAACCCTTGTCTGGGATCCAGCCCATGCTGATCAGCTGGCCGCGCACCTGCGCCCACTTCCAGTCGATGCGCCAGTAGATCGCGTCGACCGCCGCGCGGATCTCGACCTCGTCGGGGTGCGCCGTGTCGAAGTAGGCCTGCGCGTGCAGCATGCCGCCGATCAGCAGCGCGGTGTCGACGGTCGAGAGCTCGCTGCGGCCGGCGCGCGCGCCGGTTTTCATGTCGAGGAAGTGGTAGAAAAAACCCTTGTGGCCGGTCATGCCACGCGCTTGTGAGCCTTGCGGTGCGTTGCGAAAGAAGCGCACCGTGGCGAGCGTGCGTTCGCGCGCTTGAGCGCGGGTGATGAACTCGCGGTCGGTGCCGATCACGTACGCCGTGAGGGCAAAGCCGATGGCGGCGATGCTGGCCGGCGACGGGCTCGGGTAACGGTCGGGCACCATGCCGTTCAGCGGGTTGCCTGTCGCCCAGAAGAAGTCGAAGGTGCGGCGCTCGATGTCGTCGAAGAGGGCCGGCAAGACACCGCGCGGCGCAAGCAGCGGTGGCTCGGCGTTGGCGGCAGCGCTCGAGGCGGCATCGGCCGCCGTCGTGTCGTAGACCGGGCTGCGGTAGGTGCCGCAGCCGGCCAGCGCACCGAAGGCGCCGCTGCCCCAGGCGAGCAGGCTGCGTCGGGAAATGTTGAACATGGGCGAAATTGAAAGGGGTGATTCGGGCGGGCGCCCCAAGGCGGCTCGCCCGAATCAGGGGTGGCTCAAACGCTGAGCCACCGTGGGGTCAGAACACGTAGCGCATCGAAAGTTTCACGGTGCGCATCGGCCCTGAAATGCCGCCCGGCACGCCGAGGTGGCCGTTGTCGCCGCCCAGGTAGTTTTGCGGGTTGTTCGGGCCACCGCCCCAATCGTCGTAGCTGCCGTAGTTCACGCTGTTGAACAGGTTGATGATGTCGGCACGGAACGACAGCTTGCCGATGCCCAGCCCGACCTCCTTGCCGACGCCGATGTCGAACTGGCGGAAGCGCCCGGCATCGCCCTTCTGCGACACGCACTGATCGAAGCCCTTGGAGCAATCGGTGATGCGGTAAGGCAGGCCCGAACCGAGCGTGGCCTTGCCCGACAGCAGAATGCCCCAGGGCAGGAGGCCGTCGGTCAGGCCCGAGACCACGATGCGGTGGCGTTCCACGTCTTTCGACGGATTGAACCGCGAGGTCGAGCGGCCGTAGGTCCAGTTGAAGATGTCGTTGGTCCACTCCTTGTTGGTGGTCATCGCGTCGCTGTAGGTGTAGGTCGCCGCGAGGCTCCAACCGGACGTGACGGTGTACGGCTTCTCGGCCTTGAGGTAGATCGTCTCGGTCTTCGCCTGGCTGACGAAGTCACCCAGGATCACGGTGCCGTAGCCCGTGGGCCCGCCCCACAGCGGGTCGATGGGCGACTGGTTGCCCCAGCCGCCGAGCGGGTCGCGGTTGCCACCGAACCAGTTGAACTGGTTCTTGGCGTGCGAGTAGGTGTAGCCGGCTTCGGTGTTCCACGCGCCCACGCCTTTGCGCAAGCCCATGCTGAACTGGTCGGTGAACGGCATCTTGTGGTCGTTCTTGATGAGCCAGATTTCACCGCCGGCCTGCTGGTTCTTCTGCAGCTCGTCGAGCGCGTGGTTTGCGATCGTGCGGTCGTAGGAGCGGCCCACACCGCCGAACAGCACGAGGTCCTTGTCGCCGCTGATGTCGTACGAGAAGCCGATGCGCGGCTGGATCGCGCCGGCGAAGGGCTTGCGGCTCGAACCCGTGCTGATGTAGTCACGGATGTTGACGCCGCCCTTGGCCAGCGACTGGTCGTAGGTCTGCCCCGGCGTGACCGGCAGGCCGGCTGGTGAAGCGCCGCGGCCGGCCGAGGTGCCGTCGGCCTGCACCGGTTCGAGCGAGAACAGCGCGGCCACGCGGTCGGCCGGCGTCACGTAGGTGTCGTTGAGCGCGTTGGTCTCGTAGTCGTAGCGCACGCCGAGGTTGAGTTCGAGCTTCTTCGTGACGGCCCAGTCGTCTTGCAGGTACACGCCGAACTGCTTGTCCTTGTACTTGACGCCGACCTGGGGCAAGGCACGGTCGACCTGGAAGAAGTCGTCGGCACCGAACATGACCGGCTGACCGGTCGTGTTGTCGATCAGCTTCTGGTACACGTCGACGCTGCGCGAGGTGCCCGACAGGTCGAAGGTCATCAGCTTGATCTTCGCACCGGCTTTCACCGTGTGGCCGGGCGCGCTCGTGATCGTGAGGTCGTTCTGCAACAGGAAGCCGGACTGCTTGCGGTCTTGCAGGTCGGGCGAGCCGCCGGTCCAGAGGAACTCGCGCTTGTCTTGCAGGCCGTTGGTCGGCGAGATGAAGTACTTGATCTCGGGCGAATTGTTGGCAGCACGCGGGTTCCACTCGTACTTCTCGTAGCCCAGGCGTGCTTCGTTGAAGAAACCGTCGCCGCTGAAGGCGTGCTTGAGGTCGAGCCGGGTCTCGTCGTTCTTGCGGTTCTTGTCGTTGCCGGGGGCGCTGAGGTTCACGTCTTCGGCGACGAAGTCTTTTTCGCGGCGCAGGCGGCCGGTCAGCTCGAGTGTCTGGTTAGGACCCAGGTCCAGGTCGATCTTGCCGAACAGCAGGTTCTCCTTGAATTCCTGCACGTGCGAACCCTGCAGGGCGACGAAGCCCGGCACCATGCCGGCGTTCGGCAACAGCGCGGCCACCGACGCCAGGCCGACGTTGCGCGGCGACTGGATGTTCTTGCCTTCGTACGAGAAGAAGTAGTGCGCCACGTCTTGTTTGATCGGGCCGCCGAGCGTGAAACCGTACTGGTCCTGGCTGAAGGCGGCGCGGTCGAAGCCGTTGGCCTTGTTGGCTTTTTCGAACGGGCTGTAAGCAACGAGGTTCTGGCCAGTGTGGTCCCAGAACACTTCGCCGTGCAACTCGTTGGTGCCCGACTTGGTGACCGCGGTGATCGCGGCGCTGCTGACCTGGTCGAACTCGGCCTTGTAGTTCTGCGAGATCACCTTGTATTCGGCGATGGCCGACTGCGGAAACGGGTTGCCGCGGGTCGAGTCCATGCCCGAAGCACCGCCGCGCAGGATGTTGTTCTTCTGGCTCACGCCGTCGATGAAGATGTTGATGTTGTCCTGGTTCTGCGCGCCACTCTGCACCTTGACCTGGCCGGTTGTCTGGTCGACGTCGAAGCGCACGCCGGGCGCCAAGTCGGCAAAGGCGAGGAAGTTGCGTGTCACCTGCGGCAGGTTCTCGATCTGCTTTTGCGTGACGTTGGTGCCGACCTCCGAAGTCTTGCGGTCGAGCCCGGCGCGGCCGGTGACCGTGACCACGTTCAGCTCGACCGCGCCGACCTTGGCGAGCGGCAGATCGAGCTCGACGGTCTGTCCGATCAGCACCGTGAGCGTTTCGGAACGCGCGGCAAAACCGGGCGCCGTGATGTCGATCTTGTAGGTGCCGGGGGCCAGGCCGACCAGCACGTAGCTGCCGTCGGCGCGGCTCGTGGTGCGGCTCACCTGGCCGTTGGCGGTGTTGGTGGCGGTGACGCTGGCACCGGCCTGCGCCGCCGCCTCGGCAGTGACCGAGCCGCGCACGGTGGCGCTGCTCAGTTGCGCGCTGGCGGGCAGCGCGAGCGCCAGCATCGCGGCGGCCGCGAGGGCGCGGATCTTGAATCGGGGGTCTTGTCTCATGGTCGGCCTCTGTGTTTAGAAAGCTCTGTGGTTGAAGGAACGCGTGCGAGCCACTCCGGCGGGCGTCACGCAGCGGGTCGAGCGGGGCTAGGAACTGTTGCCTCGCGGCGCAGCCGGCGTGGCGGTGGATTGGCGCACGATCAGGTCGGCGCGCAGGGTCTGGTGTGAAGGCGTGATGCGGTCGGGCTCTTCGATGGTGGAGGCGAGCCGTTCGAGCGCCAGGCCACCGAGCTCGGTGATGCGCGCGCGCACGGTGGTGAGCGAGGGGTTCACGTAACGGCTGACGGGCACGTCGTCGAAGCCCGCCAGAGAAATGTCGTGCGGCACCTGCAAGCCGGCTTCGTTCAGCGCCGACAGGCAGCCGATGGCCATCATGTCGTTGCTGGCGAAGACAGCGCTCGGCCGCTGCGTGAGCGCCACCACCTGGCTGCCGGCGCGAAAGCCCGACTCCTGCGTGAAGTCGCCTTGCAGCACATGCTCGGAGCTGCCGGGCAGCAGGTCGGCGAGCGCGGCGCGGTAACCGAGCAGGCGCTCGTGCGCCTCGAAGTTGCTTTCGGGCCCGGCGACAAACGCGATGTCGCGGTGGCCACGCTCGACCAGGTGGCGCACCATGGCGTAGGCGCCGCCGTGGTTGTCGACCGCGAACGACGAGTGTTTGCCGCCGGCGACGCGGGTGTTCATCAACACGGCCGGCAGGTCGTCAGAAATGTTGCCCCAGAGAAAGTCGGCGTTGACGTGCGGCGACATCACGAGCAGGCCATCGACGCGGCCGTTCATCGCACGCAGCGCCGCAGCGGCTTCTGCGGCGTCGCCGTGCGAGCTCGACACCAGCAGGTGCAGGCCGCGTGCGCGCGCGGCCAGGTCGATGCCGCGGATCAGCTCGGAGAAGTACTCGCCGTGCAGGTCGGGCAGCAGCGCACCGACCGTGTGGGTGCGGCGCGTGATCATGCTTTGGGCTGCGCTCGAAGGCACGAAGCGCAGTTGTTCGACGACACCGAGCACGAGGCTGCGGGTGTGCTCGGTCACGTTGGAATGGCCGTTCAGCGTGCGCGAGACCGTGGCCACGGAGACCCCGGCCACGCGGGCAACATCCTTGATGGTGACGGCCATGGTGGTGCTGCGCGCCGGGCTGTATCAGGCGCCGGCGTCGAGCGCCGTGCCGTTCGACGCGATCACGCTCGAATAGAACTGCGCGCTGTCCTTGAGCGTGCGCTCCAGCGTTTCGAAGTTCACGTGCACGATGCCGAAACGCTTGGAGTAACCGAGCGACCACTCCATGTTGTCCATCAGCGACCAGGCGCAGTAACCGCGCAGGTCGACACCTTGCTCGATCGCGGCGTGGATCGCGCGCAGGTGGGTGCGGAAGTACTCGACCCGCAGCGGGTCGTTGACGCGGCCGGCGCTGGCGGTCGGCGGGTCGAAGAAGGCCGCGCCGTTTTCGGTCACGTACTGCGGAATGTCGCCGTACAGCTTCTTGACCCACAGCAGCGTGTCGGTCAGGCCCTGCGGGAACACCTCCCAGCCGGTCTCGGTGTAGGTGGCCTGCTTCTGGCGCACCGGCGCGGCCTTCAGCGGCCACGAGGTCTCTTCGTGGCGCACCACGTTGCGGGTGTAGTAGTTGATGCCGAGGAAGTCGATCTTCTGCGCGATCAGGTCGTAGTCTTCCTGAGGCCACTCGGGCCAGGCCTCGCCGAAGATCTCGGTCATCTCGTCGGGGTACTTGCCGTGGAACACCGGATCGAGGTACTGGCGGTTCATGTAGGCCTCGGCGCGCTTCGTGGCGGCCAGGTCTTCGGTCTTGTCGGAAGCCGGGTACTTGGGCTCGATGTTGACGACCAGTCCGACCTGGTGTTTGCCGATCGCGCGGTAGGCCTGCACCGCCTTGCCGTGCGAACGCATCAGGTGATGCGTGGCGATCGGCGCTTCGAAGCGGTTCTTGTGGCCGGGGGCGAGCGCGCCGTGCAGGTAACCGCCGTCGGTCACGACCCAGGGCTCGTTGAGCGTGGCCCAGAGCTTCACGCGGTCGTCGAGGCGCTTGTACATCACGCTGGCGTAGTCGGCGAACCAGTCGGCCACGTCGGGGTTGAGCCAGCCGCCGCGATCGTCGAGCGCGGCCGGCAGGTCCCAGTGGTAGAGCGTGGCCATCGGCTGGATGCCGTTTTCGAGCAAGGTGTCCACGAGTCGTTCGTAGAAACCGAGGCCGCCTTCGTTCACCGCGCCGCGGCCGCTGGGCAGGATGCGCGCCCAGGCGATGCTGAAGCGGTAGGCGGTGAGGCCCAGGCGTTTCATCATCGCCACGTCGTCTTTCATGCGGCGGTAGTGGTCGCAGGCCACGTCGCCGGTGTCACCGTCTTTCACCAGCCCGGGAGTGCGCACGAAGCGGTGCCAGATGCTCTGGCCGGCACCGTCGGCGAGTGGCGACCCTTCGATCTGGTAGGCCGAGGTGGCTGCACCCCACAGGAACGATTCCGGAAACGTGTGCGTCTTCACTGAGAGGGGCTCCGAGGCTTTGGATGACTCAATGTAAACGTTATCATTTTGTGTAAAAGTTCCCCATTGGGGTAAATGCGCGGGTCGGGAAAACGCTTGCTGCCGCCTTCGATAGGCGGCGGCGGGCGAAAAAAACCGCCTTGCGGCGGCTTGCTTAGGGCGCTGCTTTCAGCGCGGAGTGGTTGCCATCGCCAGCAGTTTTTCAACGCGTTCTTCTGTCGAAGGATGGGTCGAGAAAAGCCCACGCAATCCGCCCGCCGAGAGCGGATTGATGATCATCATCTGCGCCGTTTCGGGGTGCCGTTCGGCAGGCGCCAGCGGAATGCCGTGCGCGTATTGCTGGATCTTCTGCAAGGCGCTGGCCAGCGCCCGCGGATCGCCCGAAATCTCGGCACCGCCCCGATCGGCTTCGAACTCGCGCGCACGGCTGATCGCCATCTGGATCAGGCTCGCAGCGATCGGCGCCAGGATCATCACCAGCATGCCGACCAGCGGGTTGCGCGAGCGGCCTTCGCTGTCGCGGCCGCCGAAGAACATCGCGAAGTTGGCGAGCATCGAGATCGCGCCGGCCATCGTGGCGCTGACGGTGCTGATGAGGATGTCGCGGTGGCGCACGTGGGCGAGTTCGTGCGCCATCACGCCGCGCAGTTCGGCCTGCGTCAGCACCCGCATGATGCCTGTGGTGGCGGCCACAGCGGCGTGCTCGGGGTTGCGGCCGGTGGCGAATGCGTTGGGCGCGTCTTCGTCGATCACGTAGACCTTAGGCATCGGCAACTGGGCGCGCTGCGCGAGCTCGCGCACGGTGGCGTAGAACTGCGGTGCCGAGGTTTCATCGACCTCATGCGCGTTGTACATCTTCAACACCAGCTTGTCGGAAAACCAATAGCTGAAGAAGTTCATGCCGAGCGCCACGATCAGCGCCAGCACCATGCCCTGGCGGCCACCGAGCACCGAGCCGATGGCCATGAACAAGGCGGTGATCGCCGCCATCAGGATGGCGGTCTTCATCAGGTTGAACATCGAGAGGCCTTTCGCGAAACGCTGAGCTCGGTAAATGCGGCCGCGCGCCTGAAGTTCAACTCGGCAGCGGCTCGAACACGGCCCCGGCTGCGATCGGCATGCCTTGCAAAAACGCTTGCGCTGCGAGGCGTTTGCCACCGGCGCGCTGCAACTCGGTCAGTTGCAGTGCGCCCTGCCCGCAGGCCACGGTGATGCCGTCGGCGCTGACGCCCAGCACGGTGCCGGGAGTGCCATGTCCGGCCACGGGCCGGGCCCGCCAGCACTTGAGGGTCGCGCCGCCCAGAACCGCGCTGGCGCCGGGGAAGGGGTCGAAAGCGCGCAGGCGGCGCTCGATCACGTCGGCCGGCTGACACCAGTCGATCGCGGCTTCGGACTTGTCGATCTTGTGCGCGTAGCTCACGCCTTGCACCGGCTGCGGCGTGCGGTGCAGCCCGCCGCAAGCGGCAAGCTCGAGCGCTTCGACGATCAAACGGCCACCAAGCGCGGCGAGCCGGTCGTGCAAGGTCGCGGTCGACTCGTCCACCGCGATCGCGACAGGCTCGACCAGCAGCATGTCGCCGGTGTCCAGGCCAGCGTCCATCTGCATGATGGTGATGCCGGTGCGCGTGTCGCCGGCCTCGATGGCGCGGTGGATCGGTGCCGCGCCGCGCCAGCGTGGCAACAGCGAGCCGTGGATGTTGATACAGCCCAGGCGCGGCAGGTCGAGCACCCATCGCGGAAGGATCAGGCCGTAGGCGGCCACGACCATCACGTCCGGGTGCGCGGCTTCGAGCGCACTGCGCACTTGCGCGGCGTCGTCGGGGAATTTGCCGTCTAGGCGCAGGCTGCGCGGCTGCGCCACCCCGATGTCATGCTCGACTGCAAGCGTTTTCACCGGCGACGCGTTCATCTTCAAACCGCGCCCGGCCGGGCGGTCGGGTTGGGTCAGCACGAGCGGGACACGAAAGCCCGCGGCAAGCAGCTGCGCGAGCGCGACCTGCGCAAACTCGGGGGTGCCGGCGAACACGACCTTCATCGGTCGCTGCCGGCAGCGCGGCGAGCTTCAATCACGCTCGTCATCGCGTGTCTTCTTCAGCATCTTGGTCTTGATGCGGTCACGCTTGAGCTGGCTCAGGTACTCGACGAAGACCTTGCCCATCAGGTGGTCCATCTCGTGCTGCACGCAGATCGCGAGCAGGCCTTCGGCCTCGAACTGCTGCGGCTGGCCGGCGCGGTCGAGCGAACGCACCGTCACCCGGGCATGGCGTGGCACCTTGTCGAAGACAGCAGGCACCGAGAGGCAGCCTTCGTCAGCCAGCGTCATCTCGACACTCCATTCGACCAGCTCCGGGTTGATCAGCACGCGCGGGTCATCGCGGTCGTCGGAGGTGTCCATCACGATCACGCGCTCGTGCACATCGACCTGGGTCGCAGCCAGGCCTACTCCGTCGGCGTCGTACATGCTCTCCAGCATGTCGTCCACGAGCTGGTGAATTCGGGCATCGACGGCCGCCACCGGTTTGGCGACGGTGTGCAGACGCGGGTCGGGGTAACGCAGGATCTGAAGTTTGGCCATGGAGGTGAATTTGAGGACCTTGGCTGCGCCGGCGGGCACGAGCCTGTGGGACCAGCGCAACGCCGCCGGCCGTGACAGGTCTCACGCGCGGCGCTGGCGAGGGTCACTTTCGTTGCGATATCAAGGGTTTAGAGGCAGAATCTGTGAAACTGATTGAGGATTTTCGCCGAACCGCGACCCCTCGGGCGCGCTCGGCTCAGTAACCCCACGGCGCAGGCCCTCCACCGGGCGTACCCTGAGAGATTTATACATGACCCGAAGCAAACGCTCCGTTTTCCACGTTCGCCGGGTCGCTGGCGCCGCTTGCCTGAGCGCAGTGCTCGGCACCTCGCTCGGCATCGGTGCAGTTCAGGCAGCCGATTTTCCCATCACCTCGCAGCAGCGCGGCACGGCGCAGAAGGTTGCCCAAGCCGGCGTTCCGCTGTCGGAGCTGGCCGCCAACGCGCCCGACTCCTACACCGTCAAGCCCCGCGACACGCTGTGGGACATCTCCAAGCTGTTCCTGAAAAGCCCGTGGCGCTGGCCCGAGCTCTGGGGCATGAACCTCGAACAGATCCGCAACCCGCACCTGATCTACCCAGGGCAAGTGCTCTACCTCGACAAATCAGGCGGCCGCGCCAAGCTGCGGCTGGGTACGCCGATCGGCGCCGACGCGAGTGGCAAGCTCTCGCCGCGCGTTCGTTCCACGGAACTCGGCAACGGCGGCATTCCGTCGATCCCGTTCCACCTGATCGAGCCGTTCCTGAACGAAGCGGTGATCTTCGAGAGCAACGAGCTCGAAGCCGCGCCGCGCATCGTCGCCACCCAGGAAGGACGCGCGATGCTGTCGCGCGGCGAGCTGGCGTATGTGCGCGGCGAGCTGTCCAACGAGCGCGAGTTCCGCATCTTCCGCGAGCCGCGTCCGCTGCTGGACCCGACCACTCGGGAGTTGCTGGGTTACGAAGCCAACTACGTGGGCACCGCCGAGTACACGCGCCTGGGCGAAAACCGCACCAACGCCGAAGGCAAAGCCGAAATCGTTCCCGCCACCTTCACCGTCACGACCATTCGGCAAGAAGCCGGTGTGGGCGATCGGCTGGCCGTGGTACCGCCGCGCGAACTCACGAACTACGCTCCGCACGCACCGCAAGGCACGATGGATGGGCAGATCGTCTCGCTGTACGGCGATGCATTGACCGCGGGCCAGAACCAGATTGTCGCGCTCAACCGGGGCTCGAACGAAGGCGTCGAGCGCGGCCATGTGCTGGCACTTTGGCGCAACGGTGCGACCATCATCGACAAAACCGATTCGAGCCGCCCGACCATCAAGCTGCCCGACGAGCGCCACGGCGTGCTGTTCGTGTTCCGCGTGTTCAAGCGCATGTCGTATGCCTTGATCCTGTCGGTGCAGGACCCGGTCAAACCCGGCGACCGTTTCACCCAGCCCTGAGCGGCTGCGCTGCGGGCGCCGCGTGATCGACTCCGAAGAGCTCGGCGCATGGTTGCGCCTGCTCGAAGCGCCAGGCGTCGGCCGCGAGTCGGCCCGACGGTTGCTCGCAGCATTTGGTTCGCCGCAGGCCGTGCTGGCAGCTTCGACATCTGCCCGCCGTGAAGTCGTGGGGCTTGTGGCAGCAACGGCGCTCGCCACCACATCGCCCGACCTCGATGCGCTGATCCAGACCACCCTGGGCTGGCTGACCGCAGAAACCAGCGTGCCGCGCAGCGTGATCACGCTCGGCCACCCGCTCTTCCCTGCGGCACTGCTGCACGCCGCCGACCCGCCGCTGTTGTTGTACGCCCAGGGTCGCGCCGAGTTGTTGGGTGGCGAAAACCTGGCGGTCGTGGGCAGCCGCAACCCCACGCGGCAAGGCACCGACAACGCTCGGGCCTTCAGCGCACATCTGAGTCAGGCCGGACTGACGATCGTGTCGGGTCTGGCGCTGGGCATCGATGCGGCAGCACATGAAGGCGGCCTGGAAGGTTCGGGGAGCACCGTCGCCGTGGTCGGGACCGGGCTTGACCGTGTCTATCCAAAGCGCCATCTGACGCTGGCGCATCGCATTGCAGAAAACGGTTTGATAGTGAGTGAATACTCGCTTGGCACACCGCCGTTGCCAGAGAATTTTCCGAACCGTAACCGCATCATTGCGGGGCTTTCTCGCGGTACGCTCGTGGTGGAGGCCGCGCTGAAATCGGGCTCGCTGATCACCGCGCGGCTGGCCTCTGAATCCGGGCGTGAGGTGTTCGCGATCCCGGGCTCGATCCACTCGCCGCAATCGCGCGGTTGCCACGCGTTGATCCAGCAGGGGGCCAAGCTGGTCGAAAACGCGCAAGATATTCTCGACGAGTTGCGCATGTCCGGCGGCGCCGCGATGTCGGCATCGCCGCAGAGCGAACTGGCGCTGGAAGAAGATGCCGTTCTTGCCGCACTCGGCTTCGACCCCGTGACTTTCGAAGCCCTGGTGGCTCGCTCCGACTGTTCGCCTGCCGAGTTGAACGTGCGCCTGCTCGAACTGGAGTTGAACGGTCACATTGCGCGCCTGCCGGGCCAGTTGTTCCAGCGCATCGCCCCCCGCTGAGCCGCAGCGCCGAAGCCTGCGGTATAGTGAAAACATGTTCGATGTGCTCGTGTACCTGTACGAAAACTACTGGCGGCCCGATGCCTGCCCCGACCACGATCAGCTGACCCGCAAGCTGTCGTCGGTCGGCTTCGAGTCGGACGAAATCCAGGAAGCGTTGTCGTGGCTCGACGGTGTTGCGACCGCTGCACAGTCGTATGTCGGCGAGCAGGGCAATCTCAGCATGCGCGTCTATTCACCGGCCGAACAAGAGCACCTCGGCGAAGACTCGATCGGATTCATCAGCTTTCTGGAATCGGCCGGGGTCTTGCCTCCGCCGATGCGTGAAATGGTCATCGACCGCGCAAGCGCCATCCCGGGCGGCCCGCTCGACCTGGAAGACCTGAAGATCATCGTGCTGATGGTGTTCTGGAGCCTGGGCGAAGAGCCCGACGCGCTCATCCTCGACGAGTTGTTCGTCGACGAAGAAGACCGGCTGATCCACTGAACTCGCGCGGAGCGCGAGTGGTTCAGTTCAGAATCCGGCTCGGATCCACATCGAGTTTTTCCATCGCACTGCGCGTCGCACGCACCGTGAGCGACTCGTCTTGCGCCGGCACGAGCAATCCGGCCTGCAGGAAGGCCGCGAGCCGGTTCTGCTGGAACAGCACACCCCGTCCTTGCGGTGACACGAACAGCGTGAGCTGCCGGCGCATGCCCTGCCAGGCGAGTTGCACCGCTTCATTGCGATTGCGGTAGTCGAGCATGTACCAGCTGCCGACCTGCAGTTCGCGCGCCCAGGCCACCATGGCCGGCGTGGGCATCGAACCTCCTTCGGCGACCACTTCGAGCTCCGAGCTTTCGTAGCCCGACAGGTCGTGCACCATCGACTCGTCGATCTCCAGATCGGCCGAGTCGGGCAGCAGTTCTTCGAGCGTTTCGAGCCGGCCCATCAGCTCTTCGAGGCGTTCGTGCGGGATCGCGGCGGTCTTGGCCGTGAACGCCGCCGCCAGCGAATTGTTCAAACGCTGAATGTGCTCGTCCTGCTTGTCGGCCGGCACACCGGCGTGCAACATGCCGTCTCGCAGTGTCTTGAGCAGCGGCGGCAAGCGCCGGATCACCTCGGCACGCTCTTCGCGCGAGACCTTCGCGCTCGCCGACCAGATCAGGTCGGCGGCGGCACGTTTCATCTCTTTGGTGGCGTCGCTCTGGTTGCCGCTCTTGACCGCCGCCATCGCCAGCACGTCGGCCCACACATGGAACAGGAACTCGCGCACGCCTTCCTGCACCGGCACCTCGTTGAGCATCTTGCGCAACTCGATCGTGTACTGGATCGCCAGCGTTTCGCGCTGCTCGACCTGGTGTGCCAGCGACACGCCTTTGCGCGACGCTTCGTTTTCGTTCTTGAAGTAGTGCTCGAGAAATTTCTCGAACTCGACCAGCACGGTCTGGAACACACGTCGCCCGGTGTCGGGATAGGCCTCGACAACCTGCACGACGCGCTTGATCTCTTTTTCGAGCGCATCGCCGACCGCCCGTGCGGTCGCGTCGAAGCCCATCACGCAAGAGCCCATGCGGTCGATCAACCGGCGCGCCGGGTGGTCGACGGTCGCGAAAAAATCGGGCTCGCTGACGGCGACGCGCAGCACCGGCATCTGCAGGCGCGCGAACCAGACCCGCACCGCCGACGGGATGCGCTCTTCGGTCAGGATGCTCTGGAACAACAGCGCCACGATCTCGATCGTGGCGCGCTCCACCGGTGTGGCGGCAGCCTGCTTCAGGGCCTGCTTGCGCTGGTTCAGCTCTTCCAGCAGCGCCGGCGTGCTCACCGCGTCGGTCACGGTGCGCACCGCACCGCCACCCGACAAACGGTTGGCGATGCCCTGCTGCGCTTCGGAGATGGCCGCTCTCAGCCCCGGCGACGCCGGCGCCGGTGCGTGGGCCGTGACGACGAACTCGGGCAGGTGCCGTCCGACAAGGCGGTTCAGGCGGTCGAGCACCGCCTCGGCATGGCCAGACGCACGCTGCTGCAAGCCGCCGGCGCGCGTCATCATGCGGGTCTCTTCACCGACCTCACCGCGACCGTCGCTGCTGGCGCTCACGCTCGACTGACTGAAGCCGGCCGGTGCGTGGCTCGTCGGCTGAAAGTTGCGGTGTGTCGCGCGGGTGCGCCGAATGAACGGGCGCAGATCGACTTCGGGCAAAACCTGACGCTCGATCAGGAAGCGGTTGGTCTCGTGAAAACCTTCTTCGGAAAAGTGCGCGAACTCTTCGTGCAACACCGTCTGCAGCATGCGCCACATGTCGAGGCTGAGCCCGGCCGCGCGCCACGAGGTGGTGACGATGCGCGCCAGCGACTGCGGCCGCAGGATGTCGTGTGCGTCGAGCTCTTCACGCGCTTCGAGCACGTTCATGCGCGAGCACAGGTCGGTGAATTCCCACGAAGCCCGGTCCATCATCGCAAGCGCCAGGCGCGAGGTGAGGATCTCGTCTTCGATGGTGTCGTCGTCGACCAGGCTGAGTTTGGCAGCGGCCCGGCCGCCCGGGCCGGGCAGGTCGCCGGGGCGCGACGCCGAGAGCAGCCCCGACTGCAGCGCACCGCGCAACATGGTCGTCATGCTCTGCAGCCAGAAGGGTGCGGCCTTTTGAAGATCGGGCACCAGCTCGCGGCGTTTCATCGCGAGCTTGGGGTCGACCACCTGGCTCACCAGAATGCGCGTGCCCTGGTCGACCGCCTGAACCACGGCCGGCAAGCCGGAAAGCAAACCTTCAGCGTAGGACCGCCTTGCCTGTTGGGCCAATGCCGTCGGGTTGGCGGGGGTCGGCATGGGGAGTGACTGCTCGCGTCCTGTGTCAATAAAAATGGACTCTACACCACCGCTCCGGAATTCGGATCGTCGGGGTCGGTTTCCTTGGTCGCGGTGGCCTTGATCAGGTCTTCACGCTTCACGCCGAGCCACATCGCGATGGCCGCAGCAACGAACACCGACGAGTAGATGCCGAACAGGATACCGATGGTCAGCGCGATCGCGAAGTTGTGCAGCGTGGGCCCGCCGAAGATCAGCATCGACAGCACCATCATCTGGGTGCTGCCGTGGGTGATGATCGTGCGGCTGATCGTGCTGGTGATCGCGTGGTCGATCACCTCGTGCGTGTTCATCTTGCGAAAGCGCCTGAAGGCCTCGCGGATCCGGTCGAAGATCACGACCGACTCGTTGACCGAATAACCCAGCACCGCCAGCACCGCCGCGAGCACCGTGAGGTTGAACTCCCATCCGAAGAACGCGAAGAAGCCGAGGATGATGATCACGTCGTGCAGGTTGGCCACGATCGCCGCCACCGCGAACTTCCATTCGAAGCGGATCGCAAGGTAGATCATGATGCCGGCAACGACGAAGGCGAGCGCCTTGGCACCATCGATCGCCAGCTCACGCCCGACCTGCGGCCCCACGTATTCGTTGCGCTGCAAGGTGACCGGCTCGACCGCGCCGGCCTTGCACACCGGCCGGCTCACCACCTCGCCCTTGTCTGTCGTCACCTGCTGGGTCGAGACCGTGCCGCTTTCGACCTTGCACAGCGCACCGAACACCTGAGCCACGAGATCGACCTGCTTCACATCGGCGCGGGCCGGCAGGCGGATCAGTACATCACGCGAACTGCCGAAGTTCTGCGCCTGCACGTCGCCCACGTTGAGCGCCTCGACCGTGGTGCGCACCTTGGCCACATCA
>JANYFX010000160.1 GCA_025359585.1 Rhizobacter sp.
GGTGGTACCAGCAACCTTGAAGTCCATATCACCCAGGTGGTCTTCGTCACCCAGGATGTCGGTCAACACGGCAAAACGGTTGTCTTCCTTGATCAGGCCCATGGCTATACCAGCCACGTGGGCTTTCATTGGCACGCCAGCGTCCATCAACGACAGGCAACCGCCGCAGACCGAAGCCATCGACGAGGAACCGTTGGATTCGGTGATTTCGGACACGACACGCATGGTGTAGGGGAAGTCTTCCTTGGAAGGCAATACGGCGACGAGTGCACGTTTGGCCAGACGGCCGTGGCCGATTTCGCGGCGCTTGGGCGTACCCACACGACCGGTTTCGCCAGTGGCGAACGGAGGCATGTTGTAGTGCAGCATGAAGTGCTCGGTGAACTCACCCGAGAGCGCGTCGATGCGCTGCGCGTCGCGGGCGGTGCCGAGCGTGGCCACGGCCAATGCTTGCGTTTCACCGCGGGTGAACAGCGAAGAACCGTGGGCGCGCGGCAGCACGCTGTTGCGGATCTCGATGTCACGCACGGTGCGCGTGTCGCGGCCGTCGATGCGCGGCTCGCCCGAAAGGATCTGGCTGCGCACAATGCGCGCTTCGATCTCGAACAGCACGTTTTCGAGGTTGACCTTGTCGAACTCGACGTTGTCGCCCTTCAGCGCGGCGATGGTCGCGGCCGTCACGTCACGCGTGGCGTGGGTGCGGGCCTGCTTCGAGCGGATCTGGTAGGCCGCGCGCAGCGGGCCTTCGGCCAGCGCGGTGACCTTGCCGATGAACGCTTCGTCCTTGGCCGGCGCAGCCCATTCCCAGGCCGGCTTGCCGGCGTCACGCACCAGGTCGTGGATCGCGTTGATCGCGATGTTGCTTTGCTGTTGGCCGAACACGATGCCGCCGAGCATGATCTCTTCGGACAGTTGCTGGGCTTCGCTCTCGACCATCAACACGGCGGCTTCCGTGCCGGCCACGATCAAGTCCATCTTCGAATCGAGCAGTTGGGTCTTGCCCGGGTTCAGCACGTATTCGCCGTTGATGTAGCCCACGCGCGCAGCGCCGATCGGGCCGTTGAACGGGATGCCCGAGATGGCGAGTGCGGCGGACGCACCGACCAGCGCGGCGATGTCGGCCGAGACTTCCGGGTTCAGCGACAGCACGTGAATCACGACCTGCACTTCGTTGTAGAAGCCTTCAGGGAACAGCGGGCGCAGCGGGCGGTCGATCAGGCGCGAGGTCAGCGTTTCGAGTTCGCTCGGGCGGCCTTCGCGCTTGAAGAAGCTGCCGGGGATCTTGCCGGCGGCATAGGTTTTTTCGATGTAGTCGACGGTCAGCGGGAAGAAGTCCTGCCCCGGCTTCGGGTTCTTGGCGGCAACAACGGTCGCCAGGATCACGGTGTCTTCGATGTTGACGATGACGGCACCGCCCGATTGCCGCGCGATTTCGCCGGTTTCAAGGATGACGGTGTGCTGACCCCATTGGAAGGTCTTGCTGACTTTTTTGAACATGCTCATGCGGTTGTCTCCGGTGGTTGTGGAGCGCTTTCAGGAATGAGCCACGGGCAACATCCCCAAAGACGAAGAGCCTGTGCTGGCGAATTCCAGACAGGCTCTCTTTCGATATCGCTGATTACTTGCGCAGACCCAGCTTCTGGATCAGGGCGGTGTAACGCACGGCGTCACGGTCTTTCAGGTAAGCCAGCAGGCTCTTGCGCTGGTTGACCATCTTCAGCAGGCCACGGCGACCATGGTGGTCTTTCATGTGGGCCTTGAAGTGCGGCGTCAGGTCGTTGATGCGTGCGGTCAGGATGGCGACCTGGACTTCCGGCGACCCGGTGTCGTTGGCGCTGCGCGCGTTGGCCTTGACGATCTCGGCCTTGTCGATGGTGGCGTTGGACATTTCTCGTTTCCAGTTGAATGAAACCGAGTCACCCTGCCGCCCATGAAGGCTTGATCTAGGAATGCCACGGTTTCGATAATGCTCGCGGTGGAGCCCACTTGCGCACACCGGTGAAACCGACCAGTGGCGTGCCTTGTTTCGTGCCCGGCGGTTGCCCGCCAGACGCAAAATTTGCGGATTATAGACCGAGGAAACGTTTCAGCCGCTCGACGCCCAAGGTCAGCCGCTTCGGGTCGTTGGACGCGAAACACCAGCGCAGCCACCCTTCGGCCTCGTCACCGAAGGCCGCGCCGGGCGCCAGGCCCAGGCCAGCTTCGATCACGAGGCGCTTGGCGAAGACCAGGGAATCGTCCTGGCCCTCGACACGGAAGAAGGCGTACATACCGCCGTCGGGCGTGGCCACCTGCACACCGGGCAAGGCGGCCAATTGCGGCAGCAAGGTGTCGCGGCAATGCTGCAGGCGCTGCACCAGACCGGGCACGAAGTCGGCCGCGCCGGCCAAAGCCGCCAAGCCGGCGCGCTGCACGAACACCGGAGCGCACGAGGTGTTGAACTCGACCAGCTTGCCCATCGCGGGCACCAATACCGGCGGCATCACGAGCCAGCCGAGCCGCCAGCCGGTCATCAAAAAGCTCTTCGAGAAGCTGTGCGCAACGACTAGGCGGTCGTCGGGTTCGGCGATGTCGAGGAAGCTCGGTGCGCACGATGCGCCGGGTTTGAAATAAACCCGCTCGTAGACCTCGTCCGCGACGATCCACGTGCCGGTGCGCCGGCAATGCGCGAGGATGGTTTCCTGCTCGGCGCGCGTCAGCGTCCAGCCGGTCGGGTTGTTCGGGGCGTTGACGAGCAGCACGTTCGTCTTCGGCGTGACGGCCGCGAGCAGTGCCGCCATGTCGAGCTGCCACGCACCACCGCGCACCTGCAGCGACACACGCTTCACCCTGGCCCCGAGGATCACCGGCTGCGCCGTCAGATTCGGCCACACCGGCACGACCGCCACCACCTCGTCGCCCGCCCCCGCGAGCGCCTGCATCGCCAGCATCAGCGCGTTGACGCCTGAGGAGGTGACGGCGATGCGCTCGGCACTCACCGGCCGATGCAGCGTGCCGATGTAGCGCGACAAGGCGTCACGCAGTTCGGGCAGCCCCAGGTTGTGGGCGTAGAAAGTCTCGCCTTCGTTCAACGAACGGATCGCGGCGTCGCGGATGAACCCCGGCGTCGGCTCGTCGCTCTCGCCGAACCAGAACGGCAGCACATCACTGCGGCCGAGGCCGGCGTTCGCGACCTCGCGGATCTTCGAGCCGGGCAATTGATCGATCACTTGACGCATGGCGGTCCTTCAGGGGCGTTCCATCTTGCAGGAATGGGGTTGTTCGGTTTGGCGCGGTTCGATGTGGCGCAGCGTCCTGAACCCGAAACCGGAGCCTTCATTGTCGTGTGCCACGCCGGGCGAGCCCACGCGTTCCATCACGCTGACGCAAAGCGGCTGCATGAACTGGTGGTCAGCGGCGCGCATCGTGCCTTCGTGAAAGCCGCCGAGCGTGGCGCGGTCAAGCTTCATGCCTTCGAGCGCTTTCGCCACCGCCACCGCGTCGGTGCTGCGCGCCTGTTCCATCGCCGCGGCCAGCATCTCGACCATCACCTGCATCCGTGCGTGCACGTAGTCGTCCTGCGGCTTCGGGAAACGTTCGCGAAAGCCGGCGTAGAAGCGCTCCGACGCTGGCGTGCCGACGTTCGGGTGCCACTCGGCCACGGCCAGCACGCGGCCCACGCCGGCCTCGCCGATGGCGGCCGGCGCACCCAGCCCGTTGCCATAGAAGGTGTAGAAGCTCGCATCGACACCGGCCTCGCGGGCCGCCTTGATCAACAGCGTGAGGTCGTTGCCCCAGTTGCCGGTCAGCACAGCCTGCGCCCCGCTGGCCTTGATCTTGGCGGCGTAGGGCAGAAAGTCCTTGATGCGGCCCAGCGCGTGCAACTCGTCGCCGACGATCTCGATGTCGGGGCGCTTGGCAACG
>JANYFX010000169.1 GCA_025359585.1 Rhizobacter sp.
CGCCGGCACGTCGAGAAAGTGGTCGGCGTGGCCGTGCGTCACGAGGATCAGGTCGATCTTGCCGAGCGATTCGAGCTTCCTGAAGGCTTCGGGTGTTTTCGGGTTGGCGGTGACGTAGGGGTCGATCACGATCACCTTGCCCGCCAGGGTCGTGATCTTGAACGTGGCCTGGCCGAGCCATTGCACCTGCAGCTTGCCGGCCTGCGCGAACAGTGGGCCGGCGCAAGTGAGCAGCAGTGCAAAAAAGAGCAAGTGCAGACGGGTGAAGACTTTCATGGCGAGTGGCCTTTTCAGTGAATGGCGATTGGGGCGAACGCGAAGCTCGTTCTCAAAACTCGAACCCACCGGCCTTGCGCAAGGCCAGCGAGTCGGGCCCGGCGAGCAGCGCGATGAAAGGCGTGGCGAGTTCGGATTGCGCGGCATGCGCACTCGTCGCAGCGGTGTAGACGGTCGCGAGCTCGAAGCGATCGGGCAGGGCGCCGACGAGGGCGATGCCTTCGGTGTAGTTGATCTCGGTGATCTGGGTGCAACCGATCTGCCGCGCCGCCGTCGTGGCGGCCAGTTCGCGCATCGAGGTGGCGCCGTTGGGAAAGTTGCGAAAGCGCGGCTGCAGTTCGTCGTGGATGCCGAGTTCGCGCATCACGTTCGCGAAGTGAATGCCGGCAGTGGCGCGCACCGGGTCGGGAAAAAAGATTGCGTCGGCGGCGAGCAGCGCGGCCTTCAGCGCCTCGGGTGTCGACACATCGGGCTTGGGTTCGCCGCTGCGCACGGCCAGGCCCGTGCGCACGCGCCCGAGCGGCCTGCGCGTGGCCGCCTGCAACCGGCCTTCGGCGACGAGCGAGTCGATCATCGCGTCGGTGGCGACCATCACGTCGCACGGATCACCTGCGAGCAGCAGTTCCTTGATCGCGCCGACGGCACCGAAGCGGGCGTTGACGGTGGCGCCTGTGTCCGCAGACCAGCGCTCCTGCAAGGCTTTCACCAGACCTTGCGCCGCGCCGGCGCACAGCAATTCCAGAGGCTTTTTCACGGTGCGTTCTATTCGGGTGTGGCGCCCGATATCTTCACGATGCGCGCCCACTTCTTGATGTCGTCGTTCATGTAGCGCGTGAACTCGTCGACGCCCATCGTCATTGGCGTCGTGCCTTGTGCACCCCAGGCGCGGCGCACCTCCGGGTTCGACGTGATCTTCGACAGCTCGGCGTTGAGCCGTGTCACCACCGCCGGCGGCGTGCCCTTGGGCGCCATCAGCCCGAGCCAGATCGTGGCTTCGTAGCCGGGCACACCGGCCTCGGCCAGCGTCGGCACGTCGGGCAGGGCCGAGGCGCGCGCCTTGCCGGTGGTGGCGATGGCTTTCACCTTGCCCGACTTGATGTGCTCGGTCATCGTCGGGATCGCGTCGAACATCATCTCGAGCTGGCCGCCGAGCACGTCGCTGCGTGCGCCGGCGCTGCCCTTGTAGGGAATGTGCACGATCGAGACGCCGGCCATCGCCTTGAAAAGCTCACCGGCCATGTGGTATGGCGTGCCCGGCCCCGACGACGCATACGACATGCCGCCGGGCTTGGCCTTCGCCACCTTGATCAATTCACCCAGCGTGTTGAAGGGCGCGCCGGCCTTGGCGACGAGCACGAGGTCGGAATAGTTGATCGGCGCGATCGGCACGAAGTCGCGCATCAGCTGGAACGGCTTGTTCGGGATCAGCGACTCGTTGACCGTGTGCGTGTTCGACATCAGCAGCAGCGTGTAGCCGTCGGGCGCGCTCTTGGCGACCGCATCGGTGCCGATCACCGAGCCCGCGCCGGGGCGGTTGTCGACGATCACGTTCTGCCCCATCGACTCCTGCAGCCGCTGCGCGATGACACGGCCGAACACGTCGGCGGAGCCGCCCGGTGCGAACGGCACGATGATGCGGATCGGGCGCGACGGGTAGTCCTGCGCGTGGGCACAGAGCGGGGTCAGCGCCAGAAGCGCAGCGCCCAGCGCGGCTGTCGCGGCACGGCGAAGCGCGCTGCGAACGGGGGTCGGGATCATGTTTGTCTCCAGGCTTGCGAGCCGGTGAGGTGACGGCAGAATGGCCGTCTGCGCACCCGGAAAACCTTGATTGGTTCACATTGGTTGTGCTGCTCGCCGAGCTGCAGCCAATATAACGAGCGACCTTCCGGTGGTCAACGTGTCAGCGGGTTTGTCCTTGCTTCACGCAGCCACGCCATCTCAATAACCGAGCAGGTTGCGCCGCACGTGGCTCAGGTGATCGAGGCACAGTTCGGTGGCGCGTGCGCCGTCGCGGTCTTGCAACGCCGTCACCAGTGCGCGGTGCTCCTGCTGGTATTCGAGGCGCCGCTCGGGCGATGCGCTCTTGCGTTTCAGCGCACCCCATTCACCTTGTGCGCGCACCTGGTTCATCAAGCGAAAGACCTTCGAGATGAAGCTGTTGTGCGCAGCGTCGGCAATGGCTTCGTGCAGCAGGCCGTCCCAAAGTTCGAACTGGTCGAGGCTGCGAGCGGCTTCGCCCTTGTCACAGCACTCGTTCATTCGTGCGAAGTCGACTGAGGTGGCGTTGCCGACCACCATTGCGACGATCGCCGGCTCGAGCACGAAGCGCGCAGTCATCAGCTCGGCTGGGCTCGTCGGCAAGGCGCCGGCGCTGTTGGCGGCCGCGGCCAGCGCTTCGTTGACCTGCTCGCTGACGTAAGTGCCGCTGCCCACGGTCTGCGTGATCAGGCGCTTGTCTTTCATGTCGGCCAGCACCCGCCGCACCGCCGAGCGGCTCAGGCCGAACTGGTCGCTCAGCTCGCGCTCGGTCGGAATGCGGTGGCCGGCCCGCCAGGTGCGGGACTGCAGGTTCTCGAGGATCGATTCGCGAAGGGCGAGGGCGCTGTCCATGGGCAGATGGGCGTGGCGTGTCGATGGAGCCGTATCGTACCAAGTGCGTGCACCGGAGTTCCACGCTTGTTCGACGGGCCGTCGATTGGTAACATTTGGTTGAATTGATTAGGAGAGCATGTTGCGCATCGCCACCTACCGAAGAAACGGCCTTTCGGCCGCAGCCATCGAAGTCGGGCTCGTCTCCGAAGACGGCACATCGATCCGCCCGCTGGCGCTGGCAGCGGCCGCGGCGCAGCGCGGCGCACAAGCGCTGATCGAGGCCGCTGCCGAAGGCAAGGCCGTGGCCGTCACCAGCGGCGAAACGATCGCGCTGGTGAACGTGAGGCTGCTCGCGCCGCTGCCGCTGCCGCGCCGCAACCTGTTCTGCGTCGGCCGCAATTACCACGCACATGCGAAGGAACTGCAAGCGTCGGTGTTCCGCGACAACGCCGCCGACCCGCAAGCCTGGCCGATCGTCTTCACCAAGCTGCC
>JANYFX010000192.1 GCA_025359585.1 Rhizobacter sp.
CGAGCAGGCTGCAAGTCGCGTAGACGAGCCGACCGCCCGGCTTGAGCAGGCGCGCGGCGCTGGCCAGGATCGCGGCCTGTTTGACGCGCAACTCCTCGACCGCCTGCGGCGTCTGGCGCCACTTCAGGTCGGGGTTGCGGCGCAGCGTGCCCAGCCCCGAGCACGGCGCATCGACCAGCACCCGGTCGAGCTTGCCCGCAAGGCGCTTGATGCGCTCGTCACGCTCGTGCGCGATCTGCGCCGGGAACACGTTCGACAGGCCGCTGCGCGCCAGCCGCGGCTTGAGCGACGCGAGCCGGTGGCCCGAGGTGTCGAAGGCATACAAACGCCCGGTGTTGCGCATCTCGGCGCCGAGCGCGAGCGTCTTGCCGCCGGCGCCGGCGCAGAAGTCCATCACCATCTCGCCACGTTTGGCGCCGAGCATCAGCGCGAGCAGCTGGCTGCCTTCGTCCTGCACTTCGACGTCCCCGCGCATGAACACGTCGAGCTTGTGCAGCGCCGGCTTGCCCTGAATGCGCAGGCCGAGCGGCGAGTACGGCGTTGGCGTTGCCTCGATGCCTTCGGCCTTGAAGGCATCCTGAACCGCTTCGCGCTTGGCCTTGAAGGTGTTGACACGCAGGTCGAGCGGCGCGGCCGCGCTCATGCTTTCGACCAGCGGCCAGAACTCGTCACCCAGAGCGGGCTTGAGGATGTCGGCCAGCCACTCGGGCAGGTTGTGGCGCAGCTTCTCTGGCAAGGCGGAACGGTCGACGGCGCTCACCTGCTGCAGCCACTGCTGCTCGGTGTCGCTCAGCGCCGCGCGAAGAAAGCCGTCGTTGCCCTGCCAGGCCAGCAGGACCAGCCGGCGCTCCATCTCGCCCTTGCCCGACTGCGCCAGGTGCTGGAACAACAAGCGTTGGCGCAGCACCGTGTAGGTGGTCTCGGCGAGCGTGTGGCGCTCGCGGATGCCCAGCGCGCGGTGCTGTCGAAAGAAGTCGGAGACCACGCCGTCGGCGGGGTGCTGCAGCTGCAACACGCGGTGCAGCAATTCGGTGGCGAGTTCGAGCAAGGCGTTCGGGTGCATCGGCGGATTATCCTTGGGCTTATGACCGAGCCCGATCTGCCCGCCCTGCCCGCCACACCGCTCGGGCGCTACCGCCACTACAAGGGCGGTGAGTACGAAGTCATCGGTGTGGCGCGCCACAGCGAAAGCAACGAGCCGATGGTGGTCTACCGGCCGCTCTACAACGCAACCGGCTGGTGGGTGCGGCCGCACGCGATGTTCTTCGAGAGCGTGGTGATCCAAGGCGTGACCCGTCTGCGCTTCGAACCCCTCGCTTCGGCATGAAACGCATGCTCGGTCACGTTCGCACCCGACCGCGCCTGTTCGTCTCGGCCGCCGTCGGAACGGTCGTGGGGCTGTGCGCGGTCGACCTTGGCAGTGTGGTGACGCGCGCCCTGCTCGGCTGGAACGTGGCGGTGTGGCTGTTCCTCGGGCTGATCGGGCTGATGATGCTGCGCTCCGACCACGAACGGCTGCGCCGCGCTGCGATCGCTCAGGCCGAAGGCGCGGCCACCGTGCTGGCGTTGGTGATCGTCGCGGCCATCGTCAGCATCGTCGCGATCGTGTTCGAACTGAGCGCTGCCAAGGGCCCGGGCGCACGACACGCGCTGCCGCACGTGCTGTTCGCGCTCACCACCGTCGCTGGCGCGTGGCTGTTGCTGCCGACGCTGTTCGCGATGAACTACGCGAGCATGTACTACCGCAGCGAGCACGGCAACGGTTTGCAATTTCCGGGGCCGGACACTTCGTTCAAGCCCGACTACGCCGACTTTCTCTATTTTTCATTCACGATCGCCGTGGCATCGCAGACGGCCGACGTGACGATCTCGACCCGCCCGATGCGCCGCCTCGTGCTGCTGCAGGCGGTGCTTTCGTTCGTCTTCAACACCACCATCCTCGCGTTCACGATCAACATCGCCGCGAGCCTGTTCTAGAGCAGGAGTTGCGACTCGCCCAGGGCGTGCGTGACAACCCCGCCCACCATGCGCAACTCGCCGCGCACCAGCGAACCGACCGCGCGCGGGTACATCACATGCTCTCGTTCGAGCACGCGCGCGCCGAGCGTTTCGGGTGTGTCGCCTGCCAGCACCGGCACCACCGCCTGCGCGATGATCGGCCCGTGATCGAGGGTTGGGGTGACGAAGTGCACCGTGGCGCCTGCCAGTTTGCAGCCGGCCTCGATGGCGCGGCGGTGCGTGTTCAGCCCCGTGAAGGCGGGCAGCAACGAGGGGTGCACGTTGACCATGCGCCCTTCGTAGCGCGCGACAAACCCATCGGTCAGGATGCGCATGAAACCGGCCAGCACGACCACGTCGGCCGCGAAGCCGTCGATCCTGCGCGCCAGTTCGGCGTCGAAAGCCTCGCGCGAAACGAACCCCTTGTGATCGAGCACCGCGGTGGCGATGCCCTGCTCACGCGCGAACGTGAGCCCCTGTGCGTCGGCCCGGTTGCTGATCACCGCCGACACCTGCGCCGGCCAGCCCTCATCGGCACAAGCACGCACGATGGCTTCCATGTTCGAGCCGCGGCCCGAGATGAGGATGACGATATTTTTCATCGGGCGCGCAGTGTAGCTGCCTACAATTCGCGCCGATGAAACCCCGCGTGCTCTCCGGCATGCGCCCGACCGGCGCATTGCACCTCGGCCACTACCACGGCGCGCTCAAGAACTGGGTGCGGCTGCAAGACGAGCACGAGTGTTTTTACTTCGTCGCCGACTGGCACGCGCTGACCACCCACTACGACGACCACGCCGACCTGGAACGCAACGTCTACGACATGGTGGTCGACTGGCTCGCCGCCGGCATCGACCCCGACCGCGCCACGCTCTTCATCCAGAGCCGCCTGCCGGAACACGCCGAGCTGTTCACGCTGCTCGCGATGGGCACGCCCTTGTCGTGGCTGGAGCGTGTGCCGACCTACAAGGACCAGATGAAAGCGCTGACCGGCCGCGATCTCGCGACCTACGGCTTTCTCGGCTACCCGCTGCTGCAGGCCGCCGACATCCTGATCTACAAAGCCGCCTTCGTGCCGGTCGGCGAAGACCAGTCACCGCACGTCGAGATCACGCGCGAGGTAGCGCGCCGCTTCAACCACCTCTACGGCAAGGGGCAGACCGTGTTGCCCGAACCCGCGACGCTGCTGACCGAAACAGCCAAGCTGCCCGGCCTGGATGGCGCGAAGATGAGCAAGAGCCTGGGCAACGACATCGCGATGCGCGAAGAACCGGCCGAGGTCGAACGCAAGGTCAGGCGCATGCCGACCGACCCCGACCGGGTGCGCCGCACCGACAGTGGCAACCCGGAGCGCTGTCCGGTGTGGCGGTTCCACAAGCTCTATTCCGACGTCGACACGCGTGCGTGGGTGGTTAAGGGTTGCACCACGGCAGGCATCGGTTGTCTCGAATGCAAACAGCCGGTGATCGATGCGATCCTTAGAGAGCAGCAGCCCTGGCGCGAGCGCGCCGAGACTTACCTCGCCAACCCGAAACACGTGCACTGGATCGTCGAGGTCGGCACCGAACGCGCGCGCACGATGGCGCGCAAGACAATGCGCGAAGTGCGCGATGCGATGGGCTTGAACTACTGAGCGGCGAGCGCGCCGAGCGCATCGCTCACGTCTTGTGTGCTCACACCTTCGCTGCGTGAAACGGGTGCTTCGCCGAGCGCCGATGCGCCGTCGGTCTTGAGCCGGCTCACCCACTGGCCCGCATCGCGGCCCGAGTCGAACGCGGCGCTCTGCAACAACAAACGACCATCGGCCGCTGCGAACTTGAAATAGAACTTGCCGTCCGTCTCACGGTATTGCTTGAAGGTCGGAAGCGCGGCTTTCGCCTTGACCGCAGGTGAACTCGCCGGTGCACCCACCGCGACCATGCGCCGCAACCCGACCGCTTCGCGCAGCGTCGCGAGGAACGGCGCCGCCACGGCGCGTGCCTTGCGCGCGCCTTCGAGCAGCGTTTCTTCGATGCGCTCGGGGTGGGCGATCAGGTCAGCGTATCGCTCACGCATCGGGCCGATGTCGCGTTCGATGCGCTCGACCACCACCGCCTTCGCGTCGCCCCAGGCCATGCCTGCGCGCAGGTCGGTGCGCAGTTTCTCGCGCTCGGCATCGTTCGCAAACGCCTCGTAGATCGCGACCAGGTGCGAGCCTTCCGGCTCCTTCGCTTCGCCCGGCGCGCGTGAGTCGGTCACCACGCGGGCCAGCGCCTCGAGCAAGCCCTTCGCGCCGCCTTCGAACAGCGGCACGGTGTTGTCGTAGCTCTTGCTCATCTTGCGGCCGTCGAGGCCCGGCAACATCGCCACGCGTTCGTCGATGTTCGCCTCGGGCAGCACGAACAACTCGCGCCCGGCCCCGAACAAATGGTTGAAGCGCTGTGCCAGGTCACGCGCCATCTCGATGTGCTGGACCTGGTCGCGCCCCACCGGCACACGGTGCGCGTTGAACATCAGGATGTCGGCCGCCATCAGGATCGGATAGCTGAACAGGCCCATCGTGACGCCGGCATCGGGGTCTTCACCCGCCGCGGCATTCGCGTCGGTCGCGGCCTTGTAGGCGTGCGAGCGGTTCATCAAGCCCTTCGACGCGACGCAGGTCAGCAACCACGTCAGCTCGGGGATCTCGACGATGTCGCTCTGCCGATAAAAGGTCACGCGCGCGGTGTCGAGC
>JANYFX010000222.1 GCA_025359585.1 Rhizobacter sp.
GAATCGGCTCTGCTCGACCTGCTCGGCCAGCACCTCGGCGTGCCGGTGGCGGCGCTGCTCGGCGAAGGCCAGCAGCGCGACGCGGTCGAGATGCTGGGTTACCTCTTCTACATCGGCGACCGCGACAAGACCGACCTGCCCTATGCGCGCGAGCTCGACGCACACGACGACTGGTTCCGCCTGCGCCACGAGAAGGCGATGACCCCCGACGCGGTCGTGCGCCTGGCCGAAGCCGCGCACGCACGCTACGGCTTCAACGACTTCAAGCTCAAGGGCGGCGCGCTGCGCGCCGAAGAAGAGATCGAAGCGATCAAGGCCCTGCACGCGCGCTTCCCCGAAGCCCGCGTCACGCTCGACCCGAACGGCGGCTGGATGTTGAAAGACGCGATCCGGCTGATGCGCGACATGCGCGGCGTGGTCGCCTACGCCGAAGACCCCTGCGGTGCCGAAGACGGCTTCTCGGGCCGCGAAGTGATGGCCGAGTTCCGCCGCGCCACCGGCCTGCCGACCGCGACCAACATGATTGCGACCGACTGGCGCCAGCTCGCTCACGCGCTCGCCTTGCAGTCGGTCGACATCCCGCTCGCCGACCCGCACTTCTGGACCATGGCCGGCTCGGTGCGCGTGGCCCAGACCTGCCGCGACTGGGGCCTGACCTGGGGTTCGCACTCCAACAATCACTTCGACGTGTCGCTCGCGATGTTCACGCACGTCGGGGCCGCCGCGCCGGGCAAGGTGACGGCGATCGACACGCACTGGATCTGGCAGGACGGCCAGCGGCTGACGAAGGAGCCGCTGCAGATCGTCGGCGGTCTGGTGCAGGTGCCGAAGAAGCCGGGCCTCGGCGTCGAGCTCGACATGCTCGAAGTCGAGAAGGCTCACCGGCTCTACCTGCAACACGGCCTGGGGTCGCGCGACGACGCGATGGCCATGCAATACCTGATCCCCGGCTGGGCCTTCGACCCGAAGCGCCCGGCGCTCGACCGCTGATTCACTCAAGCAAAAACGACGGAGACAAACCATGCAGGACGACACTCCCAACCCGCGCCGCAGCTTTCTCAAGACGGCCGCCGTCGGCGGTGGGCTGGCCGCGCTCGGCGGCGCGGCCGGTGCCCAGAGTTTCGAGTTCAAACCGAACCAGCGTTACCCCGACGCCTCGGTGCAGATTCTCGACCCGAGCTTCGGCAAGTACCGCATCTACAGCAGCACGATCAGCAGGTCGCGACCGGCATGCGCTGGGCCGAAGGCCCGGTGTACTTTCCGGAAGGCGGCCACCTGCTCGTCAGCGACATCCCCAACAACCGCATCATGAAGTACAGCGAGAAGGACGGCAGTTTCAGCGTCTTTCGCAGCCCGGCCAACTACGCCAACGGCAACACGCGCGACCGCCAGGGCCGCCTGGTCACCTGTGAACACTCGGTGACACGCCGCATCACACGCACTGAGAAGGACGGCAAGCTCACGGTGCTGGCCGACAGCTTCGAGGGCAAGCGCCTGAACGCACCGAACGACATCGTCGTCAAGTCGGACGACAGCGTCTGGTTCACCGACCCGCTGTTCGGCATCAACGGCGAGTGGGAAGGCTCGCGTGCCAAGCCCGAACAGGCCACGACCAATGTCTACCGCATCGGCAGCGACGGCAAGGTCACGGCCGTCATCACCGAGCTGGTGAACCCGAACGGCCTGGCGTTCTCACCCGACGAGAAGAAGCTCTACGTGGTCGAATGGAAAGGCACGCCGAACCGCAGCATCTGGAGTTACGACGTCTCGGCCGATGGCCTGTCGGTGTCCAACAAGACCAAACTGATTGAAAGTCTGGACGGGGTGATGGTGTTCAACCCGCACGGCAAACCGATGGCCCACGTCCGCCTGCCCAAGCGCTGTGCCAACCTGTGCTTCGGCGGCCCGAAGAACAACCGGCTGTACATGGCGAGTTGCCACTCGGTGTACGCCTGGTACGTGGAAGCGCACGGCGCCACCTGAGATGGCGCCGCGCGCGGCGCGGCTTGCACGGAAAGGCCGGTTCTACTTGCCTATGCGCGATCGGCCAGCAAGGTCTTCTTGCGCTCAGCCATGCGGCCGCCGAGTTCAAGCATGTCGAGCTTCGTCGCCTTCGCCTTCGGGAACATCTCGTTTTGTTCTTCCTTGACGTGGTGTTTGACGTACTCGCTCAAGACCTTGATCTTCGCGTTGAACATTTCGCCGTCGGGCTCGATGCCTTCGACTTGAGCGATCAGGTCTTTCAGTGTCGCGTGTTCCACGGTCGCTTCCGGCACCAGTTCCTTGTCCTTCAACGCCTGCTTCACGGCAGGGTAGAAGATTTCTTCTTCAACCTGTGCGTGCACGCTGAGCTCGGTGCAGATCTTTGCGACGATCTGCTTCTTCCTGGAAGGCGCACGGGCTTTTTCGTACTCGTCGAAGAGCCCGCTGACAAGCTTGTGGTCGGCCCGCAGCAGGGCGGTGGCCTCCTGGGGCTTCGGGGCAGCCTTTGACAAGCCGGCTTTTCTGGAAATGGTGGCCATAAGTGAGTCCTGGTTGGATAGATTGTTCAGTGCACGAACAGGGCGATCAAGATGATGATCGGAATGGGAATGCCGAGAAAGAACAAGAGCAATGAACGCATGACGGTCTCCTGAGTGGGTGGATCGATCGGGAATCAGAGGTCGCGTTGCCGGCCGCCCCAGGTGGCCGAGAGGCTAGCGACGAAGGCGCCGGCGAGCATCGAGACGAACAGCCACAGGGTCGCGTAGGCGGTGGCCTTGCGTGCCTTGTCTGCTGCTTCACGCGCGGCGGTTTCGCCGTCTCGCAGCTTGGCTTGCAGACGCGTGTAGGTGTCGGTGACACGCTTCTCCGCATCGGCTTGTGACAGGCCGGTGCGTTGCGCGACCACCTGCCCGAGATAGCGTGTGTCGTCGGCGGGCAGCGCGTTGGCGCGCAGGCTGTTCATCAGGATTCGTGTGACTTCGGCTGTCGGCGCGGGCGCAGTGTCGGCGGTCACGGGCGATGTGCCCGTACCGGTCGCCGCTGCGTCCTTGCGGAACAGCGAATCCACGAAGTAGCTCGTCGAGCTGGTACCGGCCTCGCCGGGCGAAGCGGTCGCGCTGGTCACCGCAGCGGCCGCCATGGCAGTCGCCGCGCCGCCGGCCAGGTTGGCACCGGCCTGCACGCCGCCACCGACGATCGAGCCGATCGCCGAACTCAGCAGCGCGGCCGTTGCGAGCGACGCCACCGCCCAGGCCAGAAAACCGTGCGCCGTGTCGCGAAAGTAGACCTCGTCGGTGTGCGTCGCCACCCAGCGGGAGCGCAACCGGCCGGCCAGGTAACCACCCATGCCCGAGGCCATGATCTGCGTCACGGTGATCCAGACGATCGTCGACACGCCGAAGGCTGCTGCCGAGACGCCTCTGCGCGCCCAGGGCGAGATCGCCGACAAACCCAGGCCCGCGCCCAGGATCAGCAGGATTATCGACAGCGCGGCGGCGGCAGCAGCCCCCGCGAGGATCGCGCCCCACGAGACGGCGCTCGCGTGCGCCGGGTGGTCGGGCCGCGGGATGCTCGGCATCGGCCGTGCGGTGTCGATC
>JANYFX010000254.1 GCA_025359585.1 Rhizobacter sp.
GGCAAGTACAAGATCAAGTTCCTGGTCGAAGACGGCACCGACTACGAAAAGACCATGATCATGAAGCCGGGGGCGATGCCCCCGCCGCCCGCGCCTTCAGGCTCGGGATATGCGCGTACCACCGGCTTGAGCTCGTCCGGCTTCGGCGCGCTCGGCGCGGCCACCACGCCGGCGTCGATCAAGGTGCTCAACGGCGCGGCAGCGGGCCGCGAGGTGGTGTTGACCAAGGTCGTCACCACCGTCGGCAAGCCCGGCGTTCAGGTGGCCTCGATCACCAAACGACCGGGCGGTTATGTGCTGGCGCACGTCGAAGGCGCGTTGCAGCCCACCGTCAACGGCAACCCGGTGGTCGGCGAAACCGTGCATCTGAAAAACGGCGACGTGATCGAACTCGCCGGCACCCAGATGCAGTTCGTGCAGTCCTGATCGCCCCGCTTCACCGCCACCGCGCCGCCCTGCCGAGCGGCTGAACTCCGCACCGCATGACCTCGCGCTCCCTGCTCTGGAGGGTGCTGAGGGTCGGCTTGCTGGTCGGCGCACTCGCGTTGGCCATGGCCCACGCGGCGGGCTATTTGCCGCTGCGCTTCGTCACCCAGCTCGACCTGGGTCTGGCCGACGCCCGGCTGCGCGCGCTGATGCCACGCACGCTCGATGCGCGCATTGTGATCGTCGATGTCGACGAGAAGAGCCTGGCCGAAGTCGGCCGCTGGCCCTGGGGCCGCGAGCAGATGGCGGCTCTCACCGACGAGCTGTTCGCGCGCCAGAAAGCAGCCGTGGTCGGCTTCGACATGCTGTTCGCCGAGCCCGACACCGGCTCCGGCTTGCCGGTGCTCGAACGCCTGGCGGGTGAAGTGCCCGAGCTCGCCGCGCGCCTGCCCGCCTGGCGCACCGAGCTCGACCACGATCTTCGTTTCGCCAATGCCCTGGCCGGACGCGAGGCGGTGCTCGGCTTTTACCTGACGAGCGACCGGGGCGGGCGCCAGACCGGCACCTTGCCCGCACCCGTCTTCGATGCCGCGTTGCTGCAAGGCCGGCCTATCGTCTTCACGCACTGGGACGGCTACGCCGCCAACATCGACGTGCTGGCCCGCGCCGCACCGATCGCCGGGTTTTTCAATTTCGCACCCGACGCCGATGGCCTGGTGCGCAGCCTGCCGCTGCTGGCCGAGGTGGGTGATCGGCACCACGAAGCGCTGGCGCTCGCCATGTTCAGGCGCTTCACCGGCGCGCCGCGCGTCATGCCGGGTTTCCCCGAGCAGCACTGGCTGCCGCGCGACTACAACGCGCTGGCCGGCGTCGTGCTGGAACAAGGGGGCCAGCGCCAGAGCATCCCTGTGGACGCGCAAGTCCGTGTGCGCGTCCCGTTTCGTGGTGCGGGTGGTCCGCTCGGTGGCTCGTTCGAGTACGTCTCGGCCAGCGACGTGCTGAAGGGCCGCGTCGCGCCCGCGCATCTCGCCGGCAAGCTGGTGCTCATCGGCTCCACCGCGCCCGGCGTCTACGACCAGCGCTCGACACCGGTCTCGGCCGTGTTCCCCGGCGTCGAGGTTCATGCGAACCTGCTGTCGGGCCTGCTCGACGCGCGCATTCCGGTGCAGCCCGACTGGGCCGGTGGTTATGAGATCTTGCTGCTGCTGGTGCTGGTGGCCGCACTCACCTGGGGCTTGCCGCGTCTGCGTGCGGCGCGGGCAGCGCAGTCGATCGCGTTTTTGCTTTTGGCGCTGGTGGCGGCCAACCTCTGGGCTTACAGCGCACACGGCCTGGTGTTGCCGCTGGCCTCGGCGCTGCTGCTCGTGCTCTTGATCTACGTCGGCACCACCGTCTGGGCTTACATCGTCGAAGGCCGCAGCCGGCGCTCGCTCGCGCGCCTGTTCGGCACCTACGTGCCGCCCGAGCTGGTGGAAGAAATGGCGCGCGACCCGGCGCGTTACGACATGCGCGCCGAGAACCGCGAACTCACCGTGATGTTCTGCGACATGCGCAACTTCACCCAGGTTTCGGAGCGCTTGCCGCCCGAAGACGTGCGTGGCCTCGTCAACCGCTTTTTCTCCAGCATGACGACCGCCATCCGGGCCCACCGCGGCACGCTCGACAAGTACATCGGCGACGCGATCATGGCGTTCTGGGGTGCGCCGCTGCCCGACGCCGACCACGCGCTGCACGCCGTGCAGGCCGCGCTCGCGATGGCCCAGCGCCTGAACGCGCTCAACGAAGACCTGCGCGAGCGCGGCCTGCCGCAGATCGGCGTGGGCGTCGGGCTGAACACAGGCCTCGTCTGCGTCGGCGACATGGGCTCCGACATGCGCCGCAGTTACACCGTGATGGGCGACGCGGTGAACCTGGCCTCGCGCATCGAGGCACTCACGCGCCACTACGGCGTCGACGTGCTGGCCGGCGAAGCCACCGCCCAGGCCACGCAGAACGCCGGCGCCGCGGGCTTCCGCTGGGTCGAGGTCGACCGCGTTCGCGTCAAGGGCAAACAACGCTCCGTGACGCTTTTCACACCGGTCATTGAAGCCGCACTGCAGCCCCTCACGTTTGACGAGGAAATGCGACTTTGGGACCTTGTGCTCACCCCCTACCGCCTGCAACATTGGGACGAAGCCCAAGCCCGATTGACAACGCTACAGACCCGGTTCGATCGCTCGCCCCTGCTCGGCCTGTACCAACAGTTCGACAGCCGCATCCAACACCACCGCCGCGCGCCGCCACCCGCCGATTGGGACGGGGCCCATACCTTCGACAGCAAATGAATTTCCAAGTGCTCGGGTGCTCCGGGTCGATCGCCGCGGGCTGCAAGACCACAGCCTTCCTGCTCGACGACGACGTACTCATCGACGCCGGTACCGGCGTGGGTGACATGGCGCTCGAGGCGCTGGCGCGCATCGACCACATCCTCATCACCCATTCGCACCTCGACCACATCCTGGCGGTCGCCCTACTGGCCGACGCCGTGATGCGCCTGCGCCGCGCTGCCCACAGTGCGCCGATCCAGGTGCACGCATTGCCGGAAACCATCGCAGCGCTGCGCGCGCACATCTTCAACGGAATCATCTGGCCCGACTTCACCCGCTTGCCGAGCGCCGAACACCCGGTGCTCGAACTTGTGCCTTTCGCCGTCGGTGATGTGCTCACGCTGGGCGGCAAGAAGATCGAAGTACTGACCGCCTCGCACACCGTTCCCGCAGTGGGTTTCGCGGTCGACGGCGGCGAAGCCGGCCACTGGGTCTTCACCGGCGACACCGGGCCGAACCCGGCGCTCTGGGAGCGCCTGCGCGGCATGAAGGTCGCGCACCTCGTGATCGAAACCGCCTTCAGCGACGAAGAACGCCAGCTCGCCCGCATCAGCCGCCACCTCTGCCCGACCGCGCTCGGCCACGAGCTGGCACAGCTCGAAGGCAGTGTCGACGTGCACATCACCCACATCAAACCCGGCGAGATGGAAGCGGTGATGAGCGAGATCGGCCGCCTGGGCACGCCGCACCGCATTCACGCGATGCAGGCCGGGCAGGTGACGGTGCTGGGCTAGAGGGCTGGGCCGCGGCGCTGTGCTTGCCGGCACGCCGCTCAAGCGATCAAGTGCAGCGCCTGCGACCCACCGTGCACCGCATCCACGACAAGGCGCCTATCAAAGCTCGCCAGCCGGCCCCCGTGAGCGCAGGCCAGCGCCAGCAGATAACTGTCGGTCACCTGACCTGAACTCAACAGCCGCGTGGCGTCGAGCAGCTCCTCGTCCAGCAGGCTGATGTCATCGGGCCAGAACACGTGGCCCGGCAGTTTGCACAGGGTCGTCATCAGCGGCACCACTGCGGCGGGGGTACCCGGCGAGTTCGGGTAACGGGCATGCCCGACGATGCGCAGTACCCCGTTTTCTGTCAGCGGGCACGTTGCCCAGGCCGTGTGCCCGCGCACTGCGAACCATTCATGAGCCGTTTCGTGCTGCGTGTGCGATGGATCGATCAGCGCGATCAGCACGTTCACGTCGAGCAGAAACGTGGTCACGGCAGCTCGTCGCGCAGTTGATTCACCAGCTCCGGTGTCACCGGCACACCGCCAGCACGCACCGCCAGCAGCGGCACTCCGTTGCGAAGCTTGGCACCCGCCGACTTCGGCCGCAAGGCTTGCCGCGACAGCGCAGATATCACCTCGCCCACGGTCTTGTTCTGCCGAGCGGCCAATCCCTTCGCTGCCGCGAGAACGTCATCGTCGATTGTCAGTGTGGTTCGCATTTTCCAGGCTCCTGAAGCGCCCATCAAACATCACGCATCATAGGCTCCGGGGTCCGCATGAGGAAGTCATCCATGCATTGACCGATGAGTTTCGTCCATCGCGGGGCTGTCGTTTGCCGGTCATTTCAAAAGATCGACTCGGCACACCTGCCGTAATCTTTGCGTGCAGGCTGGCCCACCGGGCGCCAATGCCGGTTCGTGCGAACCGCCACAGCAGAGTGACCATTTGTGTCAGCGGTGCTCTGTCGTGTCGGTGCCACAGAAGGTGTGGTGACTGTTTGTGTCAGCTTTGCGGGTCAAATTCACGCGTTTTAGCAGGGCTGGCCGTGGCACAGAGCCTGCATCCAACGAGCCATCTTCCACCCGTTCTCACTAGGAGTTATCCATGAAGCGTTCCATCCAAAAGGGTTTCACCCTCATCGAGTTGATGATCGTTGTTGCGATCATCGGCATCCTGGCAGCGGTTGCGCTGCCGGCTTACCAGGACTACACGATCCGTGCTCGTGTGACGGAAGGTCTGGGCTTGGCTGACGAAGCCAAGAAGGCTGTCACGATCGGCGTCGCAAGCGCGCAAGACTTGCTCAACTCGGCCGCTAACTTCAACGCCGAAGTGGGTGGCCTTGGCCGCGCCAGCAAGTACGTCACCAGCGTGCAGATCACTGGCGCAACGGGCCTGATCACGGTGATCTACACACCGGCTACCGGCGCTGGCGCTGCTCCGACCCTGACCCTTACGCCCTGGATGCGCTCCACTGCGGCAGGCCAAACCTACGCAGCTGCACTTGCCGCTGGCCAAAGCGGTGCGATCGACTGGGGTTGCTCGTCGGCCACTGCGCTGGCTGCTGCCAATGGTGGTGTGAACCCCATCACGATCATCACTGCAGGTACCATTCAATCGAAGTACGCTCCGGCCCAGTGCCGCTGAGCCAAGCACTTCCCAGACGCCTGCATCTCAATTAAAGGAGTTATCCATGAAGCGTTCCATCCAAAAGGGTTTCACCCTCATCGAGTTGATGATCGTTGTTGCGATCATCGGCAT
>JANYFX010000256.1 GCA_025359585.1 Rhizobacter sp.
GTTCGCCTTTTGGAAAAGCTCCTACTGGTGCTGGCTGGCGCGCTGTTATTGGCGCAGAGCGTCCGACACCAGGCCGCACGCCAGCATAATCAACTATCATATAGTTGCCGTAACGATCAGAAACTTTATCTAACACCCAGCTTCGAACGGTATTGAATCGTGTCGGATCCTGCGCATTTTGCAGATATCCCACATTCAACACCCACCATCGGCTGTTGAATTCCATGATCTGGCCGCCCTTAGTCCAAACCTTGAAGTTACGAATGCCGAGAATGTCTGGATCTGCATCCTGTTGGTAGCCTTCGATCTTGCTGTATGAATCGATTTCGGTTCGATACTCGAAAATCTTGATGGGTTTACCGTCGACACTTGTACCGGTTCGCGCTCCAATCTCGATCAGCTTCTGTCCATCCAGACAATAAAGGTCGTTGGCGATGGCATCGTCGTAATTAATGCCCTCCTTGCGCCCATCTTGCGCGATGGTGGCCGGACAGCGTGTGATGGCGGAAAGGCCTGTCAATGACCAGCCCACTCCAACATGTCCGTTGCCGCCTTGGCTGCTGTAGCTCAAGGCGAGGCCCGGCTGCATCCCCGCTACACCGGGCGGCAGTGCAATCGGAATCGAGTACCCTGCCCCGCCCATGTCCGATACTGCAAACGATCCAGCTGTGGAACCCGCTGAGCTGGTGGTGGTTGGAATCGGGATTGCTGTGGCGTTGGGCTGCTCAATCACGACCGCGGTGGTCTCACCTGTTAGCTTGCCGCTTGCGGAGGTGACCTCGGCACGAATCAGGTTGGTACCTGGCGTATTTGTTGCGTAACTTGCCGAATATACGCCATTGGCAGACGTAACAGTCAGAGGTGAGCCATTGGCTGATATCGTAACGGCTTGCACGCCGCTGATATTGCTGGCGTTGATGCTGAATGTGTTGGTGGCGCCGGTAGCGACTTGATTGCTGGTTGCCGAGACCAGCCTGACCTGAATGGATTTGGTGACTTTCGATGCCGGATCGTAGTTGGAATTTCCCAGTTGGTCTGCGGCAACTGTGCAGATACCGGTGCCGATAATGGTGATGGTTGTACTCGCCAAGGTGCAAACTGTCGGCGTATTGGCCGAAAACGAGACGGGCAAGCCTGACGTTGCTATGGCGGCCAGCGAAAAGGGTGCATCACCGTAGTATTTTGTGTCTGGTGGGCTGAACGCAATGCTTTGTTGTCCACGTGCAACCGTAATCGATACGCTGACCACTGGCGCGGGACTGTAGGTGGCATTCCCCGCCTGATTGGCTTGCAGGGTGCAGGTACCCGCTGCCAGAAGAGTAACAATGCTGTTGCTCACGTTGCAGATGGTTGGCGTGGTGGTGGCGAATGCGACAGGCAGCGCTGACGACGCGGTGGCATAGAGTGAAAAAGCTGGGTCGCCAAGCACTTTGTTGCCTGGGGTATTGAAATTGATCGTTTGGGGTGACAATGTGATGGAGATATTCGCTGTCACTTGCGGTGCTGCAGAGTAGGCGGGCGAACTACCTTGATTTGCTGTGAGTGTGCAGGTGCCTACGGCAACCATCCGCATATTGGTGCCACGCACGACGCACACATTCGGCGTAATCGAACCAAAAATAACAGGCTGACCTGACGCGCCACCTGTTGCGCTGAGCGCCACTAGCGACGTGGATGAAAAAGTCACCGGACTTGGCAGGGCAAATCCGGTAATAGATTGCGGAAATACTGTCGCATTTTGTGTGGTGAACGTGCGCACTAGCTGCAATGCACCATTAAAGGCAGCGTTACCGGATTGCCGTGCGGCAATCCCGCAATAACCGGTTGCAACCAACGAAACTGTATTACCTGAAACCGTACAAACGCTGGGCGTTGTCGAAGCAAACGTTATCGCAAGGCCGGAGGACGCGGTGGCTGACACCGAAAAAGTTCCAACTGTGATTGCACGATCAGGTAATGCGGCAAATGTAATCGTTTGGCCCGCCCCGCCGGTTCCAGTGAGGCCGATGACATCTGTTGGATCAAGCACGTCAGTGATGCTGCCAACCCCAACTTGTCCATAATTGTTGTAACCCCAGCACTGTACACGGCCGCTGCTTGAAACAGTGCAGCGGTGGTAACTGGCGGCAACGTCTATCAGACCCGTACCGGTATTGGCAATGGTGATGGGTGTGCCTACTGTGCTACTGCCACCCCAGCATTTGACGATGTCCCCAGTCAGCAAGACGCATGACGAGAAATTGCCGGTTGAAAGCACTTTGACGCCGGATGTCAGACCTGAAACAGTAACCGGCGTTGTGCTAAAACTGGTTGTGCCGTTGCCGAGCTGGTAGAAAGTATTGCTGCCCCAGCAGCTTGCGGCACCGTCACTGGTTGTCCGACAGGTGTTGTATTCGCCGAGTGAAAGCGCTGTTGTGCTTGTTGAGGTTCCCGGAATATCAATCGGCACGGGTGTCGGTTCGATTGTTATCAGGTTGACGGTTTGACCGCTGCTCGAATCGAGTGTTTCACTTGCAAACACGCCACCCCAGCATCGCACGGCACCAGTCAGGATGATTGCGCAAGAGAAATCCTGACTTGCGCCAACGCCCATGGCACCGGCACCAAAACCCAATCCGCTAATCGTTACGGGTGTCGTTGTTGTGCTGCCAGTCTGATCCAAGCCAACCTGGCCATAAGCGTTATCACCCCAGCACCTGATCTCGCCGCCGACCAGCAGGGCACAAGTGTGCTGTACGCCAGCGGACAACGCAATCACGCCGCTTGACAAACCGATGACGTCAACTGGCACATTACTGTTGTTATAGGTGCCGTTACCAAGCTGCCCTTTGGAATTGCTTCCCCAACACTTGACGCCACCACTTTGCATGATGGCGCAAGTATGCGCCGTACCCGCTCTTACGGACGCAACGCCAGAACTGAGACCTACCACTTTGACAGGAATTGTTCGACGAACCACGCTAGTACCATCACCCAAAGTGCCTAATTCGTTATAGCCCCAACAATACACGCCGCTCTCTGTGGTAAGGGCGCAGCTGTGATAAATGCCATTTGTGACCATGAGCGCAGACTTCGGCCCTGTTACAGCAAAATTTTGCGATACTTGCGGCGCAGGATTGTATGTCGTATCCCCGCTCTGATCTGCCAAGATTGTGCAAATTCCCAGCATGATCATTGTTACGGTTCCACTTGAAACAGTACACACCGCTGAAGTGGCAGTAGTGTATGTTGCGGTCAAGCCCGACGTTGTGAATCCTGCAAGCGTGAACGAGCCCTCAGTCAAATAGTGATCGGGGATTGGATCAAAGACAATTGTCTGACTGCCCTTATTGATCGTTACATTGGTGGTAATTTGAGGTGCTGCCAAGAAATTGGGCGTACCAGCTTCATTTGCTGTCAGTGTGCAAGTCCCGGCACTCACAAGCGTAACCGTATTGCCATTGACCGCGCAGACCGTCGGTGTTGTCGAATCAAATACAACCGTATTACCAGATGCGCCGCCCGTAGCGGATAATGTAAATGACCCACCTGCAACAAACGAGACACTTGTAGGCGGCACAAATCCTGTGATCGCTTGTGCAGTTGGGTTAGTGACTTGTACGTTGAACGAACGCGTGAAGGCTGCCCCTACCAAGAAATTTGTATCGCCCGCTTGGCTGGCCGTAATGCTGCACACCCCAACTGCCACCATTGTCACTGTAGTACCGGATACCGTACAAACAGGTGTGGTTGTCGAGGTAAAGCTGACGGCAAGCCCAGACGTTGATGTTGCTGTCAGCATAAGTGGCGCGGCGCCAACAATGCGATCGGCAGGCGTCGCAAATGTGATGGTCTGTGGGCCTTTGTCGATCTGCACTGACGCGCTGACTTGCGGTGCGGGCGCATAACTGTTGCCTCCCGCTTGGTTCGCGGCGAGCGCGCAGATGCCAGCGCTCAACACTGTAACTGTGTTACCCGAAACTGTACAAATTGCAGTGGTTTGCGACGAAAACACTACTGCATTGCCCGAGGCACCACCTGTTGCGGAAATTGTGAAGGTCAAATTCGGTGCGAATTGACGTGGCGATGTTGGATTGAAATTGGTGATTGTCTGTGGATTGAGTGGCGAAGACGGCAGTCCGACAACAGTTAGTGGTATTGACGAACCAAAAGGCGTGCTGCCAGTGCCAAGTTCGCCAGAGCTGTTTTGCCCCCAGCATTGAACTAGCCCACCTGCCGACAAACTACACGCGTACCCATTACCTGCGCCAAGTTCAATAATATTTGGTGCTGTGCCCGTGATTATTTGAGGTTGCGTGCTCAACACGCCAGAAAAATTTCCCCAACAGCTCACCGCGCTTGTCGCTGTGGATGCGCATGCAGCTATGGAGCCAACCGCAAAGGTTGCAATGCCACTGGTAAGCCCAGTCACTTGGATAGGCGTAGGTGAATTTGTGGTCGTGCCATTGCCAAGCTGACCGTAGTCATTTTTCCCCCAGCATTTTACGCCTCCAGCTGTAGAAAGGCTGCAAGAAAAAAATTCTCCGCCGCCGGCCGTAAAGACGCCCGATGGCATACCAATTACATCTACAGGAGATGCCGCATTGTTTAGCGTTCCGTCTCCAACTTGACCACTGAAATTTTCCCCCCAACACTTAAGTGCGCTTGTCGACGTGACAGCACAGGCATGACCAAACCCGGATCGAATATCCTTCGCGCCAGCACCTGGACCGAAACCATAAACGCTGACTGGCGTTGTTTGTGAGATACCCGTGCCGTCGCCGAGCGCGCCAAACAGGTTATCGCCCCAACAACGAATTTCGCCATCGCTCAGCATAGCGCACGAATGATTATTGCCAGCAGAAATAGCAACTACTCCACTCGACAATCCAACCACATCCACAGGTGTCAATTGCTGGTTTGTTGTGCCATCACCGAGCTGGCCATAGTAATTATTACCCCAGCACTTTACGCCACCAATATCCGTAATCACGCAGGTGTGATACCCACCAGCTTGAATGACCGCCACGCCGCTTGATAAACCGACAACGTCTACAGGAGTCGCTTGCACTGTAGCTGTCAAACCGTTACCCAGTTGCCCTAGTTCATTTGAACCCCAGCACTTCACAGCGCCAGCTGCCGTGAGAACGCAGGCGTGTCGGTTGAACAAGCTAAGGGCGGCAACCGTTGACCCGACAGTATTGACCAAGAAAGCGCGCGAAGCTTGGGCAGGCAAGGTGGTTGTACTACCAGCTTGTGTTGCGGTCAGGCTGCATGTGCCAACCGCAACCAATGTCACCGTCGTACCCAGCACAGTGCAGACACTTTGGCTTGCCGATGCAATCGTCACCGCGAGCCCAGATGAGGCAGTTGCCGACACCGTAAACGCAGGTGTGCCTATTTCACGATTGGTGATCGCCGCAAACGTGATTGTCTGCGGCGTCTTGTTGATCGTGACGTTTTTGCTGACCTGAGGTGCCGCCGCGTAGCTTGCATTACCCGCCTGATTTGCACGAAGTGTGCAGGTGCCGGTCGCCACCGTCGTTACTGTTGAGCCCAAAACAGTGCACACACTCACCGTACCACTCGTGAACGTGACTGCATTTCCAGAAGCTCCACCCGTCGCATTAATGGTGAATGTCCCGTTCAACGCATAGTTGACAGATGCGGGCGGGTTAAAAGTAATGGTTTGCGGCGTGAGTGCTGAGGTGATAGTGAAGGATTGTGTGCTTTGTATTGCGGCGTTGTAGTTGGAACTTCCAGCCTGATTTGCGGCTATCGTACAAGTGCCCGCTGAAACGATTGTGACTGTAGTCCCTAAAACAGTGCACTGTGTGGTTGTGGTCGAGGTGAATGCGACGGCCAAACCAGAACTGGAAGTCGCGGTGAGCGTGAAGGTAGGGTCACCGACTACTTTATTGGCAAGCGCATTGAAGGTGATGGTTTGGCTCACTTTGGCAATCGTGAAAGATTGTGCAACCTGAGTTGCTGCTCCCCATTGGGCATTTCCTGCTTGGTTGGCATTTATGGTGCAGACACCTGCCGCTACAATTGTCACCGTGCCACCACTGACGATACAAGTGGTTGTGGTGCCTGATGCAAACGAAACGGAGAGGCCGGAACTTGCCGTAGCAGAAACAGTAAAAGCGGCGTCACCAAATGTCTTGTTGACCAGTGACGCAAACGTTATGGTCTGTGCTTTCTTCGATACCGTGAATGACTGAGGCACCTGTGTTGCAGCATTCCAAAGCGTGTTGCCCGCTTGGTTCGCATTGATGGTACAGCTACCGGCAGCGACAATGGTGACTGTGCCACCACTGACAGTGCAGATGGCTGTCGTACTTGACGTAAATATGACGGCTAGACCAGAGCTCGCGGTCGCGGCGATAGTGAAAGCAGGATCGCCAACAAGTTTGTTTGTGAGTGCAGTGAAAGTGATCGTCTGCACGGCTTTTGAGATCACGAAAGACTGCGCTACTTGTGCCGCCGCGTTCCACAATGTATTCCCGGCTTGGTTCGCATTGATGGTACATGTGCCAATACCAACCATCGTGACGTTAACGCCGCTGATAGTGCAAATAGTATTGGTCGCCGAAGTAAATGAAACAGCTAATCCTGACGATGCAGATGCAGTAATTGTAAAGACTGTTGGGCTGTAGGCGCGAGCAGCAAGTGTGCCAAAGGTAATGGTCTGCGCGCCTTTGGAGATGGCGAATGATTGCGCAACCTGTGTGGCCGCGTTCCACAATGTGTTGCCGGCCTGGTTGGCATTGATGGTACAAGTCCCCAGAGCGACCATCGTGACGTTGGATCCGCTGACCGTGCAGACCGCTGCTGTCGCGGAGGTGTAGGTAATCGCAAGGCCGGACGAGACGGTTGCAGTCATTGCAAATGCCGTTGGATCAAAACCACGGTTGGCCAGCGTACCGAACGCTATGGTTTGGGTGCCTTTGGAGATAGTGAATGATTGTGCGACTTGTGTTGCGGCATTCCAATTGGTATTACCAGCCTGGTTGGCATTGATAATACACGTGCCTAATGCCACCATCGTGACATTGGCGCCACTGACAGCACACACTGCGGTAGTCGCAGAAGTGTAGGTAACCGCGAGCCCTGATGAAGCAGTTGCAGTCAGCGCAAATGGCGTTGCACTATATCCACGGCTTGCTAGGGCACCAAAGGTGATCGTTTGCGCAGCCTTTGAAATTGTGAATGACTGTACAACTTGCGTTGCAGCGTTCCATTTTGTGTTGCCTGACTGATTGGCATTTATCGTGCATGTGCCAACGGTAACCATCGTTACATTGGCACCACTTACGGTACAGACGGCGGTCGTCGCAGAGGTATAGGTCACCGTCAGTGTGGATGAGGCTGTGGCAGTGAGCGCAAATGCGGTGCTACTGAACGCGCGACCAACGAGCGCACCAAACGTAATAGTCTGGTTACCTTTGTTGACGACCACGTTTCGAGATACCTGCGGCGCCACCGAAAAACTCGCGTTCCCGGCCTGATTGGCTGTAAGTGTACAAGTGCCGACTGTGAGAACGCTGACTGTTGCTCCAGATACTGTACACACCGCTGCTGTCGTGGAGGCAAAAATAATCGGATTTCCCGAACCGCCGCCCGTTGCAGTGAGCACAAAAGTTTGAGTATTCGCAAACAGGATTGGAGTGGCGGGGCTAAAGCCGGTAATCGTTTGTGCGGTCTGGGCGTGAAGATTGCCTGATGCTGCTAGCCCAATAATGGCGACGAGGAATGCAGACGTAACAAATGCTGAGACGCGTACAAAGCGTGCTAAAGATAGGGAAAACATTGAGTTCCTTTTTGTCTGCGCGGGACGCGCAAAGTGGCATCAGAGCCACAAAACATCGGATAAAAGTATGACGTTTAACGCTTTTTTTGCTCGCCCTGAAAACTGATAATCTAAAACTTGGAGACTATAACAAAATTAGCATACGCAAAGTGTTGTTACTTTTTATTACTGAGCGGGGCCCGATTATCTGGACGGGCAAGTTGATGCTCCTTTATCAACTTGTCAGGAGCCACCATGAAACGCATTCCCCGTCGTACCTTTACAGCCGAGTTCAAGGCTGAAGCCATCAAGCTTTTAACAGAACAGAACAGAACAGAAACGCACGCATGCCGAGGTCAGCCGAAAGCTCGACAT
>JANYFX010000265.1 GCA_025359585.1 Rhizobacter sp.
GGCAAGGTTGGCCAGCCCGATTACGCGCTCTGGAGTTTCAGTCCATCATCCCATCCGGCCCACCCTTCGGCGGTCAAGCGCACCGTCTACGTGCGAGAGGGCCAAGCCATCGTTGACATGGATGTGGCGTGCGAGGCTGCCAAGCCAGCCTGCGATCAAATGGTGCGTGACTTCCAGGTGCTCAATTTGAAGTTTCAGCAAGTGCTCAATGCACCGCGCAAGCGCTGACCATTCATTCATTTGTCCGAGCCGACGCCGCTTCGCGGCGCGGATGGCTCAGGTGGCCGAAGGATTCAGACCAGCGCAGCGATCTTGGTCTAGACGCAGCCGATGGCAGCTTCAAGGCGCGCGGATTCGGACTGTGGGGGACAGCAACGGGCCGTGAGCATAGATCGACTTTGGACTTGCATCCACCAATTGCTGTCCCTCGCGCCGGTGGGTCAGATCTAGATCGGGAGCGCCGGGAGACCGGCAAGGAGCAAAGGGTGCAAGTCCCTCACAACAAAGGTGTAGCGAACCATGTTGTCCCCGAGTCATGCGGGCTGCATCGCGAGGTGCAACTCGAAGCGTTGACAGGGGTACGTGCAGGCCAGCCATTGAGCCGCGTAAGAAATTCGATCCGGGTGCCGACGTCGTCCGATCCACGGAAGGCAACACGCACGAGCGCGCCATCGCAAGCGCCCGTGCGACCCGGCGTGGTCGTAGACCCTGGCATACACGCACGCTCCTTGCACGGGAACCGGGAGATCTCCAGTCTGACCGCTGGCGCCAGTTGTGGCCGGCGGCCCGCATCGGGAAGGTGAGGAGCCGACGCCGATGATGCACGGGCTGGAGAAGTCAGACCTCGCCGTAGTAGCGACGAAGCCTGCGAACAATGCCGGGTCACCGGCGGCGGAGTGGGTGGAGCCAAGGGCGGGGACCAAGGGGAACGCGGACCCGCCACGCACGCGACGGACGCAGAGCCGCGGTAGCGTGTCCCAGGGGCTGGAACGCGTACGGCAGGCCGCAAGGCAAAAGAAGAGGCAGACGTTCACGGCGCTGCTGCACCACGTCACCGTCGATGCGTTCCTGGCGCTCAAGCGCCGTGCCGCACCGGTTGTGGATGGCATGACGTGGCAGGACTACGAGTCAGATCTGGAGGTGCGCCTCCTGGATCTGCACGCGAGGGTCCACCGCGGCACGTACCGGGCGCTGCCCGTGCGGCGACGGTTCATACCGAAGCCGGACGGGCGACAGCGCCCGCTGGGCATTGCCGCGCTGGAAGACAAGATCGTCCAGCGTGCAGCCGTCACCGTGCTCAATGCGATCTACGAGGAAGACTTCCTCGGCTTCTCGTACGGGTTCCGGCCCGGACGGGGACAGCACGACGCATTGGACGCCTTGTGCGTGGCGATCAAGGGCAAGCGCGTGAACTGGGTTCTCGACGCCGACATCAAGGGCTTCTTCGACGCGGTGGACCACTCGTGGCTGCTGCGCTTCGTGAGGCACCGAGTCGGCGACGAGCGCATCGCACGGCTGGTGGGCAAGTGGCTCAAGGCCGGAGTTCTGGAGGATGGGCAATGGAGCGCCAGTGAACAGGGGACGCCACAAGGCGCGGTGATCTCACCGATGCTGGCCAACGTCTACCTCCACTACGTGTTCGACCTGTGGGCGCAGCAGTGGCGAAGGCGCGAAGTCAAGGGCGACATGATCGTGGTGCGCTATGCCGACGATCTGGTCGTGGGCTTCGAGCACGAGGCCGAAGCGCGCCGATTCTGGAACGCGATGCGAACGAGGTTCGAGCAGTTCTCGCTCGAACTGCATGAGGAAAAGACCCGGCTGCTGGAGTTCGGACGCTATGCGATCGAGCGACGGCAGCGCAACGGGCAGGGCAAACCGCAGACGTTCAACTTCCTGGGGTTCACGTTCATCTGTGGCCGTTCGCGGCGCGGGGCATTCCTGCTTCGGCGCCACACGCGACGCCACCGCATGCGTGCGGCGCTGGGGGAGATCAAGGACGAGATGCGGCGACGACGCCACGACAGCCTGGCCGACCAAGGTCGATGGCTGCGGTCGGTGGTCGCCGGTTACTTCGCGTACCACGCGGTGCCGACCAACGCCCAGGCTCTCGGGGCGTACCGGCACCATGTCCTGGAACTATGGTGGCGTTCGCTAAAGCGGCGCAGCCAGAAGGACCGCATGACCTGGGCACGGATGGACCGGCTTGCCGCCGAGTGGCTGCCACCACCCCATGTGCGTCACCCGTGGCCCGAAGAGCGGATGGCCGTCAGATACCCGAGGTAGGAGCCGTATGCCTTAATTGGGCACGTACGGATCTGTGCGGGGGGTGCCGGGTAACCGGCATCCCTACCGCGATCGCCAACACCCATCTGCGATGCCATCGGTACTGCCGCGCTCGGCCTCTACGCTCGTTAGAGGATTGTGGGAATCAGCGCGAACGCATATAAGTTGTGGCTGGCGACTGGCAGGCCCATCGCCGACGAGCGCGCCACCAAACGGGGGGGAACGATGGACAAGCGCCACTACATCCACTGCCGCGGCGGGCGCCTCGGCGGCACCGCTGACACGTCGGCGGCCGACGTCGACGACATCATCACTGCCTTGAGGGCCGACACGCGCGGCCACCTGATCCTCTACTTCCATGGCGGCCTGGTGTCCCGGAAGGCGGGCCTGGAAATCGCCGAGCGCCTGACGCCGCTCTGCCTGGGGGGTGGCCACCCGGTCTTCTACGTGTGGGAATCGGGAGCGTGGGAGACCATCCGAAACAACCTGCTCGAACTGGCCGTGGAGCCGGTCTTCAGCGCCGCAACGAGTTCGGCGATTGCCCCCTTGTCGGGCTTGCCGGCCAACCGTTCCGCCAATTCTACGTTAGGCTGTTCGTCATTGCGGCTGAGGGCGGAAGCGAGTTGGTCGAGGACACTCATGGTCTCACCAAATTGA
>JANYFX010000271.1 GCA_025359585.1 Rhizobacter sp.
GAAGATCGGAACGCCGACCGCCTCGCTGGCGACCCGCGTCGGGCCGCGCGCCGTGCCGCGCTTTGCCGGTCGACGGGCGAGGTGAGTTCCACCCGAGGACGGCGGAACGTTTGCCGGTACCCAGCTTCCGTCCCTGGTCCGGTGCGCCGGGACGACGACGCCCGAGGCGGCTTGCGCGGTGGGCCAGGAGATGGCGAGGAATACTGCGCAGACAGCGAAGAGGCTCCGAGGCGTCGACATCGTCGGATCACTGTATCGGGCAGGGCCTCGGCGCAGTGCATCCGAACGTAAGGATTGCGCCGCGGGCGTTGAAAGAACACGGGCCGACGACGACCGGCCCGCGCCGATCGCATCGCCTGGGCGGGCGCTCGTGTTCTTCGCCATGTGCATACGCAGTCGTGGCCGCTACGGGAATATCCGGTCTCGGCGACGCAATCGAGTATCGATCGTCGGGGCAGGAGTACCAGCCTCGCCGTCCGCGACTCATACATTGGCGTCGCTGCTGCATTGCGCGGCAGCGCCCGCATCACGACAGGAGACAGACCATGAACCTCAAGGCAACCCTGGCGATCGCGGCCGGCCTGGCGCTCGCCTCGGCCGGTGCCGCAGCCACCGACCTCGTCATCGCCACCGTGAACAACGGCCACATGATCGAAATGCAAAAACTCGGCAAGCACTTCGAAGCCGCCAACCCCGACATCAAGCTCAAGTGGGTCACGCTCGAAGAAGGCGTGCTGCGCCAGCGCGTCACGACCGACATCGCCACCAAGGGCGGTCAGTTCGACGTGATGACGATCGGCATGTACGAAACCCCGATCTGGGGCAAGAAGGGGTGGTTGAACGAGATCAAGCCCGACGCCACCTACGACGTGGACGACCTGCTGCCTGCCATGCGCGGCGGCCTGTCGGTCGACGGCAAGCTCTACGCCGCGCCGTTCTACGGCGAGAGCTCGATGCTGATGTACCGCAAGGACCTGACCGACAAGGCCGGCATCAAGTTCGAAGAGCGCCCGACCTGGGACCAGGTGCGTGACGCCGCCTCGAAGATCCACGACCCGAAGGCCGGCGTGTACGGCATCTGCCTGCGCGGCAAGCCGGGCTGGGGCGACAACATGGCCTTCCTGACCACGATGGTCAACAGCTTCGGCGGCCAGTGGTTCGACATGGCGTGGAAACCGCAGCTGGAAAGCAAGCCGTGGCATGACGCGGTCACGTTCTATGTCGACCTGCTGAAGAAGTACGGCCCGCCCGGGTCGAGTGCCAACAGCTTCAACGAGATCCTCGCGCTCTACAACGAAGGCAAGTGCGGCATGTGGATCGACGCGACGATCGCCGCTTCGTTCATCACCGATCCGAAGCAGAGCAAGGTCGCCGACAAGGTCGCCTTCGCGCAGGGGCCTTACTCGGTCACGCAGAAGGGCGCGAACTGGCTGTGGGCCTGGGCACTCGCCATTCCGGCCGGTTCGAAGAACACCGACGCGGCGCAGAAGTTCATCAACTGGTCGACCTCGAAGGCGTACATCCAGCTTGTCGCCAAGGAAAAGGGCTGGGCTGCCGTGCCGACCGGCACGCGCAAGTCGACCTACGCCACACCCGAGTTCCTGAAGGCGGCGCGCTTCGCCGAGGCCGAGAAGAAGGCCATCGACAGCGCGAATCCGAACGACTCGACCTTGCCCAAGTCGCCTTACGTCGGCGTGCAGTTCGCGGCGATCCCCGAGTTCCAGGCGATCGGCGTGGCGGTGGGCCAGCAGATGAGCTCGGCGCTGGCCGGCAAGTCCACGGTCGACGCGGCATTGAAGGCTTCGCAGCTCGCGGCCGACCGTGAGATGAAGAAGGGCGGCTACTACAAGTAAGCCGCGCCGCGAGGCTGCCGCTCGCGCGCTGGCCTTTGTCCGACCTTCGTTCTGCCGACCTTCGTTCGGGCGACCCGTGTCGCCCGGACGAGCCCGGCTCCGTCAACCGCGCACCAGCGCTGCCGCCATGAAACGCTTCCTGCCCCGCGTGCTGTTCGCGCCGGCCGTGATCTCCCTGTTTCTGTGGATGATCGTGCCGCTGGTGATGACGATCTACTTCTCTCTCGTCCGCTACAACCTGATGCAGCCGGGCGAGAAGGAGTGGAACGGCTTCGCGAACTACCACTTCTTCGTCACCGACCCCGACTTCGGCCCGGCCGTGGGCAACACGCTGCTGTTGCTGAGCGCGGTGATCATCATCACGGTCGTCTTCGGTGTGTTGCTGGCCTTGCTCGTCAACGACCCGTTCCCCGGCCGCGGCATCGTGCGCGTGCTGCTGATCTCGCCGTTCTTCGTGATGCCCACCGTCAACGCGCTGCTGTGGAAGCACATGATGATGAACCCGATCTACGGCGTGCTCGCGCAGGTCTGGATCTTCTTCGGCCTGCAGCCGGTCGACTGGTTGACCGACTTCCCGCTCGCCTCGGTGATCACGATGGTGGCGTGGCAATGGCTGCCGTTCGCCTGCCTGATCTTCATCACCTCGCTGCAGTCGATGGACCGCGACCAGCTCGAAGCCGCCGGCATGGACGGCGCCAACGCATTCCAGAAGTTCTGGTACCTCTACCTGCCGCACCTGGCTCGGCCGATGGCGGTGGTGATCATGATCGAGATGATCTTTCTGATGAGCGTGTTCGCCGAGATCTTCACGACGACGGGCGGCGGGCCGGGCAACGAGAGCACCAATATCGCCTTCCTGATCTTCAAGCAGGCGCTGATGAACTTCGACGTGGGCGTGGCTTCGGCTGGCGCGCTGTTCGCGGTGCTGCTGGCCAACGTGGCGGCGGTGTTCCTGATCCGCATGATCGGCAAGAACCTCGACTAAGGAAGCGCGATGAAACACCTTCCGCTCGTCATCCGTTCGATCGCCGCGTGGGCCATCACGCTGCTGATCTTCTTCCCGCTGTTCTGGCTCTTTCTCACCTCGTTCAAGACCGAACTGCAGGCCATCAGCGTGCCGCCGCTGCTGACCTTCACGCCGACCTTCGAGAATTTCGTCGAGGTGCAGGTGCGCAGCGACTACATGCTGTACGCGAAGAACTCCTTCATCACGAGCGTGCTGTCGACCGTGCTCGGCCTGCTGATCGCCGCACCGGCCGCCTATTCGATGGCCTTCTTCCGCACGAGGAAAACCCGCGACCTGCTGCTGTGGATGCTCTCGACCAAGATGATGCCGGCCGTGGGCGCGCTCGTGCCGGTGTACGTGATGGCGCAGAGCAGCGGCCTGCTGGACACGCTGACGGGTCTCACCATCGTGTTCACGATGTCGAACCTGCCGATCATGGTGTGGATGCTGTATTCCTACTTCAAGGACATCCCGCACGACATCCTGGAAGCGGCGCGCATGGACGGCGCCGGCATCTGGAACGAGTTCCGCTACGTGATCCTGCCGCTGGGCATGGGCGGCCTCGCGTCGACCGGCCTCCTGTGCCTGGTGCTGTCGTGGAACGAAGCGTTCTGGTCGCTGAACCTGTCGGCCGCGAAGGCCGGCACGCTGGCCGCGCTGATCGCGTCGTACTCGAGCCCTGAAGGCTTGTTCTGGGCCAAGCTCTCGGCCGCTTCGCTGCTGGCCATCGCACCGATCATCGTGTTCGGCTGGTTCAGCCAGAAGCAGTTGGTGCAGGGCCTCACTTTCGGCGCCGTGAAGTAAGACAACGGAGAAATCACCATGTCATTCCTGCAACTCAAGGGCATCGTCAAAGAGTTCGGCCCGGTGCGCACGATCAAGGGCATTGACCTCGTGATCGAGAAGGGCGAGTTCGTCGTCTTCGTCGGGCCTTCGGGCTGCGGCAAGTCGACGCTGCTGCGCATCATCGCGGGGCTCGAGCCCGTTACCCAGGGCCGCATCGAGCTCGACGGCCGCGACATCACCGAGCTGCCGTCGAGCAAGCGCGAGCTCGCGATGGTGTTCCAGTCGTACGCGCTGTACCCGCACATGACGGTGTTCGACAATATGTCGTTCGCGCTGAAGCTCGCGAAGGTCGACAAGGCGGTGATGAACGAGAAGGTCGCGCGCGCCGCGAAGATCCTGAACCTCACCGACTACCTGCACCGCACGCCGAAGGAACTCTCGGGTGGGCAACGCCAGCGCGTGGCGATCGGCCGCTCGATCGTGCGCGCGCCCAAGGTCTTCCTGTTCGACGAGCCCTTGTCGAATCTCGACGCCGCGCTGCGCGGCCAGACCCGTGTCGAGATCGCCAGCCTGCACCGCGCGCTCGGCGCGACCACGATCTACGTCACGCACGACCAGATCGAGGCGATGACACTCGCCGACCGCGTGGTCGTGTTGCGCGACGGCCTGATTGAGCAGGTCGGCACACCGCTCGATCTTTACGACCACCCGGCCAACCAGTTCGTCGCGCAGTTCATCGGCATGCCGCAGATGAACGTGATGCCGGCGAGCGCCTTGCCCGAACTGACGCGCGTGGCGGGCGACCGTTTGCCGGTGGACGGCTCGGTCGGCGTGCGCCCGGAAGGCGTGCGGGTGTTGCCGGCCGGTGGCGCGATCGGCGCGAAGGTCACGCTGATCGAGTCACTCGGTGCCGACACGCTGATCCACACCGCCGTGGCTTCGGGCGCGCCGCTGGTGTCGCGCCAGGCCGAGCGCACGACGCTGCGCGTGGGCGACGCGGTGAGTGTCGAGATCGATCCGAACGCGCTGCACTTCTTCGACAAACAAGGCCGTGTCCTGCGCCCGGTGCAACAAGCCGCCTAGACACCATGGTCTCGAACCCCCACGTCATTCTTCACCTCGGGCTCGGGTCGTTCCACCGCGCGCATCAGGCGGTTTACCTGCAGCGGCTGATCGATCAGGGCGACAGCTCGTGGGTGCTCGCCGGTGGCAACCTGCGCCCCGACATGGCCGACACGATCG
>JANYFX010000279.1 GCA_025359585.1 Rhizobacter sp.
CCTGTGGCTGCACCGAGTGCGGCTGTCACACCCGATGGCCCGCGACTTCGCAATCGAAGCCTCTATCAAGCCCCACGGTTTGAACAGAAACCTGTTAACTCTGCCAATGGCGCAGATGTACGCAAGCAGGTGAAATCCTTCGCAAGCCCAACGCCGCCACACGGCTTGGCTCAACCCTAGGGAGAACTCCTTGTTCAAAGCACTCACAGGCGCTGCACTGATAGCTCTGCTCGCCACGCCCGGAAGCCACGCGCAAAGCATCTACAGCGAACAAGACAAACTCATTCGTGGCGGTCAGGCCATCGGAACGCTCGGCGCCGACTTGTTCGGCGACAAGGTCAACCTCTACAACGGCACGCTCGAATTCACGCAGACCGATGTGAGCCTGCCGGGCAACAACGCGCTGCCAGTGTCGTTAGGTCGGCGATTGGTTGCCGGAAGCGAGGTTCGCACCCCCGGTATTTTTGCCGATTGGGATCTCGACATACCGCACTTGCACGGCGTGTTCTCTGCCGGCCCGCAGGGTCCCAACCTGCCTTGGACAGTGTCAGGCGGTGGAGGCCGCTGCACGACCTACGGCGCTCCGCCGGTGGTGAACAGTCAGGGTGGCGGCGTTTGGAACCCCGACGAGTACTGGCACGGCAACTTCATCTACATACCGGGCATAGGCTCGCAAGAAATCCTAAGCCGCGCCGGCACCACCAACACCAACGTTCCCAGCGTTCCAGCCGGAGCCACTCAGTGGCCGCTCGTGACGCGATCACTTTGGGCGTTTAACTGCCTGACGACTCCAATGGCGCGCGGAGCGGGCGAAGGCTTTTTGGCAATATCGCCAGACGGCACACAGTACAAATTCGACTGGCTAGTCACGCGGACTTACCCAGCCATCACGAAGCCGGGGCCGCTGCCCGAGCTCCTTGTAGCCGGCGCGTCAGGTGCGGCACGGGCAGGCGGCCACAGCCTTGTTGAATCCAGCATGGTCGGCGTGCGGCCCGGCATCACCCCAAACGTGATCTCCGGCTACGGCCTCACCCGCCAAGAGGTGTGGATCATGCCCACCGTGGTGACCGACCGCTACGGCAACACCGTCACTTACAGCTACAACCCGGCCAAACCGTGGCAGGTCACCTCAATCATTTCCAGCGACGGACGCACCATCACGCTCGGCTACGACGCTACCAGCGGCTTGGTAACTTCTGTCTACGACGGCAGCCGTAGCTGGACTTACACCTACGGCAGCGACCTCGCGGGGAAAAGACTCGACCGTGTCACGCAACCCGACCTCGCCTACTGGTCGTATTCAATGGGTGCGTTCACCAGCAGCACGCCCATGTATCTGGGCTCGCCCGATTGCGAAAACGAAGGCGGGGTGAACACGATCGCCTCGATCGGCACTATGACGCATCCGTCTGGCGCCACCGGAACCTTCGTGATCAAGCCCACTTCACACAGTCGATCCTTCGTCGAGAAGAGTTGCCGAGGAATTCCAGCCGACGGTGACTATGCGGTGTACCCGCGCTTCATAGCCAGCCGATCGATTGTGAGCAAGACTCTTCACGACCCCGGGCAGCCGAGCGATTGGGTATGGAGTTACGTCTACAGCGCTGCCACACTCTCTGCCAGCTGGCTGGGGTGCACTGTCAACTGCCTGGACTACAAGACAGTGGAGGTTACCGACCCCCGCAGTGTGCTAACGCGCTACGCCTTCGGAAACCGGTTCAGAGTGACCGAAGGGCAGTTGCAGAAGGTTGAGGTCGGCCCGGTCGTCGGCGCGCCAATTCGAACCACCACCACGCACTACCGCGCGCCAGACGCGTTGCCGACCTCGTACTCCTCGTACATCGGCATCAGCCCACAAAAGCGTGGCAACGGTGAGTTGGCTGGGCGGAACACGCCTGTCGACCAGCGCGTGATTACGCAACAAGGGGTCAACTTCACTTGGCAAGCCGATAACAACAGCTTCGACGCGATGGCCCGGCCGCATACAGTGACACGATCGAGTAGCCTTGGCGCGAACCGTACTGAGACGACGGCCTACTACGACCACCTTGCC
>JANYFX010000357.1 GCA_025359585.1 Rhizobacter sp.
GGTCACGATGCAGCCGTTCTGCGCACCCGCCGTACGCAGCACCCGCGTCAGGCGGCGTGTGTCGATGTTGGCGATGGCGACCGTGCCTTCCCGCTTCAGGTAGTCGGCCAGCGTCATGCTGCTGCGGAAGTTCGAAGCCAGCAGCGGCAGGTCCTTGATCACGAGGCCGGCGGCGAACACCTTTTTCGCTTCAACGTCTTCGGCGCTGATGCCGTAGCTGCCGATGTGCGGGTAGGTCAGCGTGACGATCTGGCGGCAGTAGCTCGGGTCGGTCAGGATTTCCTGGTAGCCGGTGAGCGCGGTGTTGAACACCACTTCGCCCACGGTGTGGCCGGGAGCGCCGATCGAAATGCCCTGAAACACCGTGCCGTCTGCGAGTGCCAGTACAGCCTGGGCTTGGGGGGACAGCAGTAGCGGCGGCACCGGGAATCTCCGAGTTGTGCGCGCCCAGCTCAGCCCATTCGAGCGTGGGCTCTTGGAGCTTGAAACCGGTGAGAAAACCTGGGGGTTTTCTTTGAGGAAACTTCGCTCGGTTCCCTCGGGGAACCTTGCTGCTTCTCCTCTGGAAACATCGTGTGTTTCGCTGGGCGGGTGGGTTAGGGGTAAACCTGCAAATTATAGACCACGGGCACGAGGCGCCCGGCACCGACCAAGCGCCAGCCTAGACTTGGCCGATGTCTCTCGACCACTCCAAAAGCAGCAACGCCCTGCCCCTTCTCGCCGGTGCGCTCGCCGCCGCCAGCTTCGTCAGCATGGACGGCGTGATCAAGCTGATGGCGCTGCGCTACGACGCGTTGCAGCTCAGCTTCTTCCGCTTCGCCGGTGGCAGCGTGTTCGCCGTGCTGCTCTGGGCCTGGAAACGCTCGCCTTTGCCCGAGCGCTCCGCGTGGCCGCTGCACGTTGTGCGCAGCCTGTTCCTGCTGGTCTCACTGGTCGGCTACTTTCACGCACTGACGCAGCTTCCGCTCGCGCTCGCGGTGACGATCTCGTATCTCGCGCCGATCTTCGTCTCGGTGCTTGCAATTCCGGTGCTGAAGGAACGCCCTTCATCCTCGATCTGGGCGGCGCTGGCGCTCGGCCTCGCGGGGGTGTCGATCTCGCTCTGGCCGGAGCTGCAGGCCGGGCTCGACGGCAAGAGCACGGCGCGGCTGCTCGGCATGCTCAGCGCCGCGGTCGCCGCCGTGTCGTTCGCCTTCGTGATGCTGTTCGCGCGCAAGCAGTCGCGCAGCGATTCGGTCTGGACGATCCTGCTGGTCCAGAGCCTGCTGCCACTCGTGCTGCTCGCGGCGCCCGCCGCGTGGTCGTGGAAGCCGCTGCTGGCCAGCGACCTGCTGCTGGTCCTGCTGGCCGGCGGGCTGGGTACGTTGGGCTTGCTGTGCCTGACCTACGCTTTCACCCGCCTCGAAGCCAGCCGCGTCGCGCCGCTGGAATACAGCAGCTTCGTCTGGGCCGCTGTACTGGGCTACCTGCTGTTCGGCGAGGTGCCGACGCTGACGACCGCGCTGTCGGCGGCGCTCATCGTCGGCGGTTGCCTGCTTCTCTTGCGTCGCTGATTGCGTCGTTGATTGCGCCGCTGAACGCTCAGAGCCCGAGCGCCGCGATACCGGCCCGGGCGATCTGCGCGTCTTCGTTCGACTTGACCCCGCTCACGCCGACCGCGCCGACACACTGGCCGCTCACCATCACCGGGACACCGCCTTCGAGCATGCCCTCGAGTTCAGGCGCGCTCAGGAACGACATGCGGCCCTGGTTGATCATCTCTTCGTAGAGCCGGCTTTCACGCCGGCCCAGCGCTGCGGTGCGCGCCTTGGCCGGCGCGATGTGCGACGAGATCGGCGCGGCGCCGTCCAGGCGCTGCAGCCACAGCAGGTGGCCACCGTCGTCGACGATCGCGATCGTGACGATCCACTGGTTCGCGAGCGCTTCGGCCTCGGCGGCGGCGGCGATGCTCTTCACGTCGGCGAGCAAGAGGCAGGGTTTGGTGTTCATAAAGGTTCGGTCCGGGTTGCAATTCGTGAATCAACCCACAACTGTACGCACGAAACAAGCCCGATCGCGCCGTGCTGCATTTCGCCACAAGCCGCAAGGGAATGCGCATGCGCGGCAGCAGGGAACTTAGAATTCGCCGCGCGAGTCTCATTCCGCGTCACTCAACAGGAGGTCTCATGAATCAACCCGTGCAAGCCACTTTCACCGGATACGCCGGCGAAGTCACGTCGGCAGAGCAACGCGACCGCGTATTGCGCAACACCTACTGGCTGCTCGCGCTGTCGATGGTGCCCACCGTGCTCGGCGCCTGGATCGGTGTTTCCACCGGCCTGATGCGTGGCATGGGTGCCGGCATGAGCGCCATCATCTTCCTCGGTGGCGCCTTCGGCCTGATGTTCGCCATCGAGAAGACCAAGAACTCCGCAGCCGGCGTGCCGGTGCTGCTCGGCTTCACCTTCTTCATGGGCCTGATGCTGTCGCGCATGATCGGCGCCGTGCTGGGCCAGGCCAATGGTGCCGGGCTGATCATGACGGCCTTCGCCGGCACCGGGCTGATCTTCTTCGGCATGGCGACGCTCTCGTCGGTGATCAAGCGTGACCTGTCTTCCATGGGCAAATTCCTGTTCATCGGCATGATCATGATTTTCGTGGCCGCCATCGCGAACATCTTCCTGCAATCGAGCGCACTGATGATCACGATCTCGGTGCTGGCGATCGGCATCTTCTCGGCCTTCATCCTGTACGACCTGAAGCGCGTGAAAGACGGCGAAGAGACCAACTACATCAGCGCCACGCTGGGGGTCTACTTGAGCCTGTACAACGTGTTTCAGTCTTTGCTGGCGATCCTCGGGTTCGGCAACAGCAGCGACTGACCCCTGTCGGGGGGACAGGATAGCGGGGGCCCTTTGGGCCCCCTTTTCTTTGGCTTTTTATTTCGTGGTTTGCGACGTCAGGTGCGCGATCGAATTGGCGTAGTAGGCCACCACGGTCATCTCGGCCGCGTTGACGCGGAACAGACCCTGCTCTTCGATCACCAGATGGCGCAAGGTCAGCATGCGCAGGCCGACCGTCAGCGCGTAGTCACGGTCGGTGCGGGGCACGTAGACGTGGGCGCCGAGCGCTTCGACGCGTTCGATCAGGCCGTGGACCGCCGCCTTCAATTCCAGCTCTGACCAAGCGCGCTGCGGGTCGCTCAGGAAGACGCTGGCGACCAGGGGCACCGGCAACACCGGCACGTTCAGGCCGATCTGCGCCATCAGCGCCTGGCCGACGGCGGCCACCTGCGTGCGCCGATCCGCATCGTCGAGCGCGCGAAAGTCGATGCCACGCTCTTTCACGAACGCCCGCATCGAATACGGCTTGCCGAAGTTCACGCAGGCATAGCCGAAACGGTAACGGCGACCCAGCAGCGTGAACACAAACTGGCGTGCAAGGTAACTGCCGGTGATGCGCAGCGTGCGCAGCAGCCCGCTGCGCTGCGGTTTGGCGTCGAGCTTGCGCAGCAGCGTGCGGTCTTCGATCACACGGTCGTAGTTGATGCCGACCGGGATGAACACCAGGTCGCGTTCGCCGTCGGGGCTGAAGCCCTTGAGCATGTAGTCGAGCAGGCCGAGTTTGGGTTCACGCAGCCGGCCGTCGACGGTGAGCCCGCCCTCGGGGTACATGGCCTGCGGCACACCGCCTTCGGTCGCCATCTGCACGTAGCGCTGCAGCACCATGCGGTACAGCGGATCGCCGGAATTGCGGCGCACGAAATACGCGCCCATCGCGCGGATCAAACCCTGCAGCGGCCAGATGCGCGCCCACTCGCCGACCGCGTAGCTGAGCGCCACGCGTTCGGCGGCGAGGAAGGAGACGAGGATGTAGTCCATGTTGCTGCGGTGGTTCATCACGAACACGACCGTGGACTTGGGGTTGATCGCAGCCATCGCCTGCACGTCGGTGTAACCCAGGCGCACGCGGTAGACGAACCGCGCGAAGGTTTTCGACAGCCAGTAGCCGACGCGGAAGTACACGTAAGCGTTGAAGGCCGGCACGATCTCGCGCGCATAGACGGCGATCGTCTTCATCACGACTGCGCGCGGCTGGCCGGTGGTGGCGGCGTGGGCTTCGGCGGCGGCCAGCACGCGCGGGTCGATCATCAGCCGGTCGATCAAGGCGCGGCGGCGCGTCAGCTTGAACTGCGGCAGTTCGATCTTCAGGCGCACGCTGATCTCGTCGAGCACGCCGCGCACCTTGCGCCTGAAGTACCAGCGTGCGCCCGGCAGCAGCAGCCATTGCAGCACGGCCAGCAGCACCAGCGCGCACATCAACACGAACACCCACAGCGGCACGGCGACGGTTTGCGTCAAGAGCGATCCTCCCGGAACAAGTGGAGTATCGAACGCCGCCGGTGCGCCGGCGATCCGGGCAAACGTGCGCCCGTGTCAGTCCCGCTCGAACACCGCCATGCTCTCCACGTGCGCCGTGTGCGGGAACATGTTCACCGCCCCCGCCGCCGTGCAACGGTAGCCTGCCTGGTGCACCAGCACGCCCGCATCTCGCGCCAGCGTGGCCGGGTTGCAGCTGACGTAGACGATGCGTGTCGGCGCCACATAACCCGGTGCCAGAGCGGGATCGGCGTTGATGTCGGCCAGAGCCTTGGCGAGCGCGAAAGCGCCTTCGCGCGGCGGATCGACGAGCCACTTGTTGGCATGGCCATGGCCTGCGAGCGTGGCCGGTGTCAGCTCGAAAAGGTTGCTGGCCGCGAAGCCCGCCTTCGCACCCCAGCCGTTGAGCGCCGCGTTGTCACGCGCACGCTGCACCAGCGTTTCGCTGCCTTCGATGCCGAGCACCTCGCGTGCCTTCGTCGCGATCGGCAGGGTGAAGTTGCCGAGGCCGCAGAACCAGTCGATCACACGTTCGTCGCCGCGTGCGTCGAGCAGGCGCAAGGCGCGCGCGACCAGCACGCGGTTGATGTGCGGGTTGACCTGGGTGAAGTCGGTCGGCTTGAACGGCATCTGAATGCCGAACTCCGGCAGCGCGTAGGCCAGCTCAGGCCCGCCCATCTCCAGCCGTTGCACGGTGTCGGGGCCTTTGGACTGCAGCCACCATTGCACACCCCGCTCCACACCGAACACGCGCAGCCGTTCCAGGTCGGCCTCGCTCAGCGGCTCCATGTGACGCAGCACCATCGCAGTCACGTCGTCGCCGATCGCGAGTTCGATCTGCGGCAGGCGATCGCGCTGGTCCATGCCTGTGATCAGTTCGCGCAGCGGCACGAGCAAGGCACTCACGTGCGGCGGCAGCACCTCGCAGCTGTCCATGTCGGCCACGAAGCTCGACTTGCGCTCGTGAAAACCGACCAGCACCTTGGCCTTCTTGACGACGTACCGCACCGAGAGCCGGCCCCGGTAGCGATACCCCCAAGCCGGGCCTTCTATCGGCCGCAGCACCTGTTCGGGCTTGACCTTGCCCAGATGCCACAGCGCGTCTTCGAGCGCGCGCTGTTTTGTGGCCACCTGCGCGCCGACGTGAAAGTGCTGCATCTTGCAGCCACCGCAGTGGCCGAAGTGCCGGCACTGCGGCACCACGCGCTGCGAGCTTTCGCGGCGCAGCGCCGTGATCGTCGCCTGTTCCCAATTGTTCTTGCGCCGGCCGACCTGCACCTGCACTTCTTCGCCGGGCAATGCGTCTTCGATGAAGACGACCTTGCCCGCCGCGTTGTGCGCCACGCCCTGGGCTTCGAGGTCGAGTGATTCGACCGTCAGCCACTCTTTTTCGACCACGGCCTTTTCGGGCACCACATTTGCTGATTCCATGGGCCGCGATTATCGGGGTGCGCAACACCGCTGCTACACTTCGCGCCGTCAGGAGAGAGCTTCCCGGTTTGTCGACACGACGCGCCAATGAAGCCGCCGAAGGCGCAGGGCCCCGCATGAGAAAGCGAGGCTCGAACGCTCAGGCAAAAGGACTGGCAAACGCTTCACTTGAAGCGTTCCTCGCTGGAGAGAGGCCCACCCCGAGTGGGTCCACCGAAGGGGCAAGCGGCTTGACCGTGAAAACGGCGCTGCCAATCTCTCAGGTAAAGCGGACAGAGAGGGCATTCCCGGTGCGATCATGAGGTCGCGCCGGTCCATTGAATTGCCCTCGCAGGACCTCCTCAGGAGACGACCATGTCCGACACCGCTGTTCTGCAAAAAACCCCGCTGCACGCGCTGCACCTCGAACTCGGCGCCAAGATGGTGCCGTTCGCGGGTTACGACATGCCGGTCTCGTACCCGAGCGGCATCATCAAGGAACACCGCCAGTGCCGCGAATCGGCCGCGCTGTTCGACGTGTCGCACATGGGCCAGTTGCGGCTCACGGGCGCCGACGCCGCCAAGGCGCTGGAAACGCTGGTGCCCATGGACGTGCAAGGCCTTGTCGATGGCCAGCAGCGTTACGCGTTTTTCACCAACAGCAACGGCGGCATCCTCGACGACCTGATGATCACCCGGCGCGGCGCCGAGAACGATCTGCTGCTGATCGTCAATGCGGCCTGCAAGGAAGCCGATACCAAACACCTCATCGCCCACATCGGGCACCGCTGCACCGTGCAGCCGCTGCCCGATCGTGCGCTGCTCGCGCTGCAAGGCCCGAAGGCGGTGCAGGCGCTGGCGCGTCTGAACTCCGGCGTCAGCGCGCTCACCTTCATGACCGGCATGACCGTGCGGCTCGCCGGTGCCGAATGTTTCGTCACCCGCTCGGGCTACACCGGTGACGACGGCTTCGAGATCTCGGTGCCCGCGTCGATGGCAGAAGCGCTGGCGCGCGAGCTGCTGGCGCAGCCCGAGGTCGGCCCGGTCGGCCTGGGCGCGCGCGACACGCTCCGGCTCGAGGCCGGCTTGTGCCTGTACGGCCACGACATCGACACCACCACCACGCCGGTCGAAGCCGCGCTCACCTGGGCGATCCAGAAAGTGCGACGCGCCGGCGGTGCGCGCCACGGCGGTTACCCTGGCGCCTCGGTGATCGACGGCCAGCTCGCCACCGGCGCGGCCACCAAGCGTGTCGGCCTGATCGGGCTGGAGCGTGTGCCGGTGCGCGAAGGCGCAATCATCAAGGACGCGCACGGCCACAAGCTCGGCCATGTCACGAGTGGCACGATCGCGCCCACCGTGGCGCAGCCGATCGCGATGGCCTACCTTGCCGCCAACCACGCGCTGCCGAACCACGAGGTGTATGCCGACGTGCGTGGCAAGCCTCAACCGATGCGCGTGACGCCGATGCCGTTCACGCCACACCACTATTTCCGTGGGTAAGCCCGGACCGAATGAGCCCCTGCGGGCTCATGAGTGTCTGGCGAACGGCGTTTCGCTTGCAAGCGAAACGACTGGGTGCGATCGTTGCGCCACCGACCTTTCTTGAATTTCCCCGACAAATCACAGGAGCCCCCGATGACGACCATGTACACCAACGACCACGAGTGGATCAACATCGAAGACCACGAGGCCGCGACCGTCGGCATCACGCACCACGCGCAGGACGCGCTCGGCGACGTGGTGTTCGTCGAACTGCCTGCCGTGGGCAGCACCTTCAAGAAAGGCGACGTGGCTGGCGTCGTCGAGTCGGTGAAAGCCGCCGCGGACCTGTTCATGCCGGTCAGCGGCGAGATCGTCGAGGTCAACGAAGCGCTGCGCGACGACCCGTCGCTCGCCAACACCGACCCGCTGGGCAACGGCTGGTTCTTCAAGGTGCATCTGACCGACATGACCGAGTTCGAGCAGCTGATGGACGCGCCGGCCTACGACCTGCTGGTCAAGAACAGCTGAAGAGGTTTTCGATGTTGATGTCTGCCCACAAGCCGTTGCGCGAGCTCGAAGACGCGTCGGAGTTCGTTGCCCGCCACATCGGC
>JANYFX010000362.1 GCA_025359585.1 Rhizobacter sp.
TCGACATCGTCGCACCCAGCGACATGATGGACGGCCGAATCGCCGCGATACGCGCTGCGCTCGAATCAAAAAAGCTGATCCATACCCGCATCATGGCCTACAGCGCCAAGTACGCGAGCGCCTGCTACGGCCCGTTCCGCGACGCGGTCGGCTCGGCCGCGAACCTGGGCAAGGGCAACAAGAAGGTCTACCAGATGGACCCGGGCAACACCGACGAAGCGCTGCGCGAAGTGGCGCTCGACCTGGCCGAAGGCGCCGACATGGTGATGGTCAAACCCGGCATGCCCTACCTCGACATCGTGCGGCGCGTGAAAGACGAGTTCAAGGTGCCGACCTTCGCCTACCAAGTGAGCGGCGAGTACGCGATGCTGAAGGCCGCGGCACAGAACGGCTGGCTCGACCACGACGCGGTGATGATGGAGGCCCTGCTCGCCTTCAAGCGCGCCGGCGCCGACGGGGTGCTGAGCTACTTCGCGCTAGAGGCCGCACGCCTGCTCAAGGCTGGCTGAACGAGCTGGCGGCCCATGCGCATCTTCCACATCGACGGCGACCAGTTCACCGAGCTCGACGCCCTGCCCGACGAAGCGCCCGCCAGCGGCTACCTCTGGGTCGGCAGCGCGCGCCGTGAGTTCGAGGTCAACAGCGCGCTGCTGCAAGCCGCCCTCCAGCGCTGGACCGGCGGGCAGCTCGTCGACCTGCACATCTCCGACCTGCTGAACAACCAGCTGCCCTCGCACTTCGACTACACCTCGTGGTACGACCTGCTCGTGTTCCGGCGCCTGGCCGCCGGTGCCGGGTCGGCGTCGATGTTCATCGACGACAACAAGGGCACGGTCAGCAGCGCACGCGCGGCGCTCGCCGCGATCGACACCAGCCCGGTCGGCTTCGCGGTGTTCGACCGCGTGCTGCTGACCGTGCACCCGGCCGACTGCATGGTGCGCGAATACTTCGCGAACCGCCTGCCGCAGCAAAAGCCCGGCACCGAAGCGCGGGGCGGCGCCCGCATGCCACCGAGCCCGGCCGACCTGATGCTGCGCATGGTCAACCACATGGTCGACAGCTACCTGGAGCTGCGCCGCCTGCTGACCAAACGGCTCGACTACCTGCAGCAGGAACTCTTCAACCCGCGCAGCAATTTCCACAGCTGGCGCACGCTGCTCGATTCGCGCAACACGCTGCACCTGCTGGAAGACACCTGCGAAGACCAGCGCGCCGCGATCACCGAATGGATCGACGCGCTCGACGAATGGCCGGACGAAACCGACAAGGCGGCCGGCCGCGAACGCGAGCTGCTGCGGGTGCGCTCGCGCGACGTGCTGGAGCACATCGAGCGTGTGCTGGTCCATGTGCGCCGGCTCGAATCGTCGGCCGAGAACGCGGTGCAGATGCACTTCGCGGCGCAGAGCCACCGCACCAGCGAGATCATGCGCACGCTGACCGTGTTGACCGCGATCTTCCTGCCGCTGAACCTGGTGACCGGCTTCTTCGGCATGAACTTCGAAGGCCTGCCCTTCATTCACAGCGCGCGTGGTTTCTGGTTCACCTTCGGCTTCATGCTGCTCGTCGGCATCGGCCTGAGCGTGTTCTTCTGGCGCAAACGTTACCTCGCGTCCTCGCGCTGAAGCGCGGCGCCTGAGCCTGACTGCGGCTTCAGGGCTGCCCGACGAAAAAGTACACCGACTGGTTGCGTCCGTCGCTGCGGCCATAGGCCAGGTAGACCGGCCCGATCGGCGTGTCGAACGCGAAGTACAAGGAGGCACCACGGTGCGAGGCCGCCGGGTTGCTGTTGCTCAGCGTGTCGCCGATGCGGCCTGCTTCGAGCGACACGCCCACACAGGCCCCGTCGAGCAGGCCCGGCGTGCTGACGCGGTAGTCGTAGACCGCCCGGCCGAACGCCATCTCGCGGCCGAGCAGTTCGCCGGTGCGGTAACCCGAGAGCTGCAGAAAGCCGCCGAGCGCGAACAGTTCGTAGCTGGGCAGATCGGCGCTGCCCAGGCTGCGTGCGGCGCGCAGGCCGAGCTGCAACGAATGGGCGTCGCGCGCCACAGCGGCGTTGAAACTGGCCGAGACCCGCGTGTAGTTGTCGGTCGCCCCGAGCTTCTGGCGCGACGCATAGACCTGCACGTCGCCCGCGTAACCTTCGCGCGGGAACCGCAGGTTGTCGAGCGTGTCGAGCCGGACGCGAGCCTCGACCGCGCCCATCTCGGTCGGCGGCACGAAGAGCGACCCCGACACGAAACTGGTGTCGTTCAGCAGCTTCAGCCGGCCGCGCACGAACCCGACGCGGGCTTCGCCGTAGGTGCCCAGCGGCACGCCGAGGTCGACCCCCGCACCGTAGGTCGCGCGGCGGTAACGCGCGAGCCGCTGGCCATTCAGGTACAGGTCGAACGGGTCGCGTGCGGTCTCGGCGTGCAGCGCGAAGAACACCCGCTGCGCCGCCGTCAGCGGCTGGTAAAACTCGGTCGCGAGGCGGTCGTTGTGGCCGATCTGCAGGTCGTTGCGCCACTCGGCGCCGAGGCTGTTGAGCCAGGTCCAGCGGTGCGTTCCGACGAGCGTGAAGAACGAGTCGCCACTCAGGTCGGACGACATCCCGAGACCGAAGCGCAGGTAGTTCGGACCCCATGACTTTTCGGCCACGTCGGCGGTGAGCACGCGCCCGACCGCCGGGTCGTCGGAGAGCGAATAACTCACGCGCTCGAAAAAACCGCGGGCGTAGATGCGCTTCAGGTCTTCGTCGACGGTGGCGCGGTCGAAGTCGCGCCCGATCTCGGTGCGGATCGCGCTCGTGATGACCTCGGGGTTGACGATGCGCGTGCCCTTCACGCGCACCGCGTCGATGCGCGCCAGCTGCGGCGGCGGCTCGGCCACCCGGGCCGAGCTCCACTGGGCATAGGCCGGGGCGTCGATGGCATAACGTGACAATTGAGCGGTGAGCGCACGGGCCGCCGTTTCACCGAAGGCGGCGGCTTCGCCGAGACGGTCGAAGTCGGCCGTTTCCACCGTGCCGAGGTCGGGGGTGATCAGCAGGTCGCGCGGGCCCAGCTCTTTCAGCGACTGGTTGACGTTGTTGGCCGTGAGGATGCGCGAGATCTGGTCCGAGACCGTCAGGATCCCGCGGATCTCGGCGCGCTTGCGCAGCGGCGTGCCGATGTTGACCGCGATGACCACGTCGGCGCCGAGCGCGCGCGCCACGTCGACCGGCAGGTTGCGGCTCAGGCCGCCGTCGACGAGCAGCCGGCCATCGAGCTCGACCGGGTCGACCACCGCCGGGATCGCCATGCTCGCGCGCACCGCGACCGCCAGGCTGCCCTTATCGAGCACGACCATCTCCGAGGTGGTGAGATCGGTGGCCACGGCACGAAAGCGGATCGGCAGGCGGTCGAAATCGTCGACGCGCTGGCGTACCGTGAGCTGGCGCAGCACCGCTTCGATCGAGACCCCGGCGACCATGCCTTTCGGGAACGCCGTGCCCTTGGTGCTGATGCCGAACTCGGGGCCGATGTAGTTGGTCGCGTCGTTGACCTTGTCGCGCAGCCGCGTCTCCGCGCGGTCGACATCACGAAACAACATCTGGGTGCGCAAGAGGCTCATCTCGCGCTCGATCTGCGCCAGCGGCATGCCGCTCGCATACGAGGCCGCGACGATGGCGCCGGCGCTGGTGCCGACGATCACGTCGACCGGCACGTGCAGCTCTTCCATCACCTTCAGCACCCCGAGGTGCGCGCCGCCGCGCGCGCCGCCGCCCGACAGCACGAGGCCGATGCGCGGGCGCCCGAGCGGAGCCGCCGGCGCGCTGGCGGACTGCGCCGCCGCCGTCTGAGCCACCGCGGTTTGCGGGGCGCCACAGAACAGCAGCAGGACCGCAGCGAGTGTGGTGCACAAGGCTGGGGTGAAAAGCAGTCTCATGGTGCGTACGGGTCGTCGAACCCGAGGGATTGCAGCAGTGCCGATTCACGCGCTTCCATCAAACGCGCTTCGGTCTCGTCTTCGTGGTCATGCCCTTGTGCATGCAGCGTGCCATGCACCAGCAGGTGGGCATAGTGGGCTTCGGGCGTGATGCGCTGCTCTTTTGCTTCACGCTGCACCACCGGCGCGCACAGCACCAGGTCGGCCACCACGACGGGCTCGTGGCTGTAGTCGAAGGTGAGCACGTTGGTCGCGTAGTCGCGCTGCCGATAGTCGCGGTTCAGCGCCTGGCCTTCTTCGGCGCCGACAATGCGCACCGTGATCTCGCCCGGCGCGTCGAGTGCCGCGCGGATCCAGCGGGCCACTTTGTGGCGCGGCAGCGCGGCGCGGTCGCTCTTGTCGGCGAACTGCAGCGACAGCGTGAGCGGCGGGCGCGGGTTTTTCATCGGCGTTGACAGTCCCTAGACCGGCCCGGGCCGCGCCGCGTCGTAGGCCTCGACGATGCGCGCGACCAGCGGGTGGCGCACCACGTCGGCCGAGGTGAAACGTGTGGTCGCGATGCCGCGCACCCGCTTCAGGATGCGCTCGGCGTCGATCAGCCCACTCTCGGTGCCGCGCGGCAGATCGATCTGGCTCACGTCGCCGGTCACGACCGCCCGGGTGCCGAAGCCGATGCGCGTGAGGAACATCTTCATCTGCTCGGCCGTCGTGTTCTGCGCTTCGTCGAGGATCACGAACGCGTGGTTCAGCGTGCGCCCGCGCATGAAGGCGAGCGGCGCGATCTCGAGCGTGCCTTTTTCGAGCGCCCTGTTGACCTTGTCCTGCCCCATCAGGTCGTAGAGCGCGTCGTAGAGCGGGCGCAGATAAGGATCGACTTTCTGCGCCAGGTCGCCGGGCAGAAAACCGAGGCGTTCGCCAGCTTCGACCGCCGGGCGCGTGAGGATGATGCGCTGCACCGTGCTGCGCTCCGGCGCATCGACAGCGCAGGCCACCGCGAGAAAGGTCTTGCCGGTGCCGGCCGGGCCGATGCCGAAGGTGATGTCGTGCGCGAGGATGTTGCGCAGGTAGGTGAGCTGGTTCGGCGTGCGGCCGGTGAGATCGGGCCGGCGCGTGCGCAGCGTCAGTTCGTGCGGCGCTTCGGCGCCGGTGGTGTCGGCCATCACGAGCTGCAACTGCTCGGCGCCTATGCTGCGTGCGGCCTGCTCGTACAAAGTCTGCAGCAAGGCCATCGCGCGCTCGGCGCGGGGCTTGGCGCCTTCGACCCGGAAGAACTCGTTGCGCCGCGAGATCGACACGTCGAGCGCAGCTTCGATGCTGCGCAGGTTCTCGTCGAGGCTGCCGCACAAGTGGGCGATGCGCAGGTTGTCGGGCGGTTCGAAAGAATGGCGAAGGATCACGGTTCTGGGCCGGCTCGATGGAGTGGCGGATTGTCGCAGCCCGAGTGTGGCGCAATCGTCGCAAACGAGCGCGCTGCCGGCCTCGCCGCCCGGCGCCCATCCGTCACAATCTTCGCCGATGCCTGCTCAATTTTCTGCTCCGACGCTCGCGCGCACTTTGCGCCGCGCCTTCGCGTTGCTGGCGCTGGTCGCCGCCGGCGTCGGTCAGGCCGCGCCGGCATCGGTGCAGACGATCACGAGCGCGCTGGCCTCGGCCAGCAGCGCCGATCAATTCCCGGTAGACAACCCGGGCACCGAGGTTCAGCTGCCCGACGACTGGGACGACTCGCGCCCGCAGTACGAAGGCAGCGTGTGGTACCGCACCCGCTTCGACATCGCCGAGGGCGCCGATCCCAACGCGTTGCTGGCCTTGTACGTCGAGCGCGTTTGCAGCAACCTCGAAGTGCGCCTGAACGGCCACCGCATCTTCAGCGGCGGGCGCATGAGCGAGCCGGTGACGCGCAACTGCCTCTACCCGCAGCTCGTCACCCTGCCGGCCGCGCTGCTGCGCGAGCGTGGCAACGTGCTCGACCTGCAGGTGGCGGGCCACCCGCTGCAGCGGGTCACGTCGCGCCAGCGCGCGGCCGGCATCTCGGCGCTCAAGGTCGGCCCGCAGTCTGTGCTGGCCGCCGAACATGCACAGCGGCTGTTCTGGAACATCACCTCGGTGCAGATCGCCAGCATGGCGCTGATGGTGCTCGGGTGCGTGATGGTGGCACTCAGCTGGATGCAGCGGCGTGAGGCCTACCTCGGTTATTTCGGCTGGCTCTCGCTGGCCTGGGCGCTGATGTCCTTGCGCCTGTGGTGGCGCGACATGCCCTGGGACGACGGCGTCACCGAGTTCCTGTTCTGCACCGGTTTCGCGCCGGTGACGGCACTCGCCGTGCAGTACCTGCTGAGTTACGCCGACCTGCGCTCGCGCTGGATCGAGACCGCGCTCGCGGTGCAGTGGGTGCTGATGCCGGTGACGCTGCTGCTGGCGGGCCCGAGCCGGCTGTTCACGATGGCGAGCATCTGGTACGTGCTGCTCGTCGCCGAGGTGTTCGGCACCGTCGGCCTGCACCTCTACATCACCTGGCGGCGCAAGCGCCACGAGTTCTGGCCGATGGCCTTGCTGCTGGGCGGTGCCGGAGCGATGGTGCTCACCGAACTGGCCATACAACACGAGCTGGCGGCGCTGCCGCGCATTCAGTGGCTGCACTTCGCCGTGCCCTTGTTGTTCGTCGGCATCGCGGCGCGTTTGCTGCAGGTCTTCGCGCGCTCGTTGCTGGCCGCCGAAGCGGGCCGCAGCACGCTCGAAGGCCGGGTCAAGGAGATCACCGCAGAGATCGAACAGAACTTCGCCCAGCTCGCTGAAATGCGGGTCGAGCAGGTCACCGAAAAGGAGCGCAAGCGCATCGCCGCCGACCTGCACGACGACCTCGGCGCCAAGCTGCTGACGATCGTGCACACGAGCGAGAGCGAGCGCATTTCCACGCTCGCCCGCGAGGCGCTCGAAGAGATGCGCCTGTCGGTGCGCGGCCTCACCGGCAAGCCGATGCGCCTGGCCGACGCGCTGGCCGACTGGCGCGCCGAAACCGTGTCGCGCCTGGGCCAGGCCAACATCGAAGCCGACTGGCGCGGCCCGACCGAAGAGATCGACCAGCTGCTGCCGGCGCGCAGTTTTGTGCAGACCACCCGCATCCTGCGCGAATCGGTGAGCAACATCATCAAACACAGTGGCGCCTCGCACTGCAAGGTGCGCTGCGCGATCAGCGAGCACGAATTCGGCCTGCTGGTGCAAGACAACGGCAAGGGCATTCCGATGGAGCTCGACGGCAAACTCGACCGCGGCCACGGCATGTCGAGCATGAAACACCGCGCCAAGCAGATGCAGGGCCAATGCCTGGTGGAGTCGGGCCCGGGCTATGGCACCGTGATCAGGCTCACGCTTCCGCTGTGACGCCCCACCGTCGCCGGCCAGTGGCCGCGCCCGGACTGTTACGATGTTTTCGGGCGCGCGTTCGCGCCTGAAAGCGAGGCCCTCGCATGAACAACATCCTGCTGCTCGAAGACCTGCCCGAGATCCGCACCTGGCTCAAGGGCCTGGTCAAGGGCGTGTTCCCCGATTCGCAAATCCACGAAGCCGCGCGGGTGCACGACGCACTCGGCCTGGTCGGCGCGGTGAAGTTCAACCTCGCGCTCGTCGACCTCGGCCTGCCCGACGGTTCGGGCGTCGATGTGGTGGCGGCGCTGCGCGAGCAGCAGCCCGAGTGCCAGTCGGTGGTGGTGACGATCCACGACGACGACGACCACCTCTTTCCCGCGCTGCAGGCCGGTGCCTTTGGCTACCTGCTGAAAGAGCAGGCGCGCGAACTGATCGCCGAACAGTTGAAGCGCATGAGCGCTGGCGAACCACCGCTGTCGCCCTCGATCGCACGTCGCGTGATCTCGCACTTCGCGTCGCAAACCCAGCGCCAGGAGCGCCCGCAGAACATGCCGCACGTGGCGCTGACCGACCGCGAGAACGAAGTGCTGCTGCGCGTGGCCAAGGGCTACACGCTGCCCGAGATCGGCGTGCAGCTGAACCTGTCGCGCCACACGATCGCCGACTACGTGAAGCAGATCTACCGCAAGCTCAACGTGAGTTCACGCGCCGAAGCGGCTTTGGAAGCGCAGCGCCTCGGCCTGTTCCGCCGCGCATGATCGGAAGGCTCACCGGCACGCTCGCGGGCAAGTCGCCACCGCAGATCCTGATCGACGTGAACGGCGTCGGCTACGAGGTCGACGTGCCGATGAGCAGCTTCTACAACCTGCCCGCGCTCGGCGAGCGGGTGGTGCTGCTCACGCACCTCGTGGTGCGCGAAGACGCACAACTGCTGTTCGGTTTTCTCACCCATGACGAACGCGCCACCTTCCGGCTGCTCGTGAAGATCTCGGGCATCGGCCCGCGCATGGCGCTGTCGATTCTTTCCGGTCTGAGCATCAACGAACTCGCCCAGGCCGTGAGCCTGCAGGAAAGCGCGCGGCTGGTGAAGGTGCCCGGCATCGGCAAGAAAACCGCCGAGCGGCTGCTGCTCGAACTCAAGGGCAAGCTCGGCGACTCACTCGCGGCGCCCACCAGTGTCAACAGCGGCGCGCAAGGCGACATCCTGCAGGCACTGCTCGCGCTCGGCTACAGCGACCGCGAAGCCAGCGCGGCGCTGAAGGCGCTGCCGGCCGATGCGGCCGTGAGCGACGGCATCAAACTGGCGTTGCGCGCGCTGGCCAAATAAGGTTTCAGTGTTTCATGCTGTGGTCGGCGCCAGGCGCCTCGACCTTCACGTCCACCGTCACCTCGCCGGCCTTCTCGAACTTCAGCTTGACCGGGAAACTTTCGCCGGCCTTCAGCGGCGCTTTCAGGCCGATGAACATCACGTGGTAACCGCCAGGCTTGAGCTCGACGGTCTTGCCGGCCTGCAGCTCGATGCCTTCGACCTGACGCATTTTCATCACGTCGCCTTCCATCTTCATCTCGTGCAGCTCGACGCTCTTGGAGACATCGGCGCTCACCGACAGCAGCTTGTCGTTGCCCCCGCCGTTGACGAACTTCATGAAGCCACCACCGGTCGGCTGCCCCGCCGCCGTGGCGCGCGCATACGGGTGGCCGATGGTGATGGCGCCGGCCTTGAATTCGTGGGCCTGCGCGGCAAAGGCGACGAGTGCGAAGGTGGTGCCGCAGATCAGGTTCTTGAGTGTCATGGAATGGCTCCTTGGGGTGAAGGCGGGGGTGCGGGGATCAAAGGTCATAGCGCAGTTCGGCGTTGAAGGTGCGCTGCGTGTACGGGTGAAAGGCCCAGTAGCTGCGGTTGCCGATATTGTCGATTCCCGCGCTGGCTTTCCAGCGCTTGTCGATGCGATATTGCACGCGCACGTCGGCCACCAGAAAACTGCTCACACCGGTATAGGTGAAGCCGTTCGGGTCGCTGTTGTCGAGCGTGCCGTACTGCTTGCCGCTGTAGCGCACGCCGCCGGTGAACGACCAGGCATCGTCGGGTCGCCAGGTGGTCAGCAGGTTGGCGCGCCACTTCGGCACGCGCGGCTGCCACTGGCCCACGCTCGCAGGGAACTTGTCGTTCTTCGTGATGATGGAGTCGGCATGCGTCAGGCTCGCGCTCAGGTCGAGACCCTTCAGGCCGAAGTCACTTGCCTGCGCGGCGAGTTCGAGGCCGGTGGTGCGCATCGCATCGATGTTCTGGATGTTGGTCACGTTGGGCGTGACGCTGACGTTGGTCTGCGAGTACAGCGCGTCCTGCGTGCGCTCGTGGAACAGCGTGGCACGCAGCAGGCCGACGCCGATGTCGTGCTCTGCCGTCAGCTCGCCGGTCCACGACTTTTCGGGCTTCAGGTTCGGGTCGTTGTTGACGATCGTGCCGGCACTGATCGAGCCCTGGTAGAGCTCGGCCACGGTCGGCATCCGCACCGCGCGGCCGACCGAGGCCTTGAAAGTCCAGTCGTCGAAGGGCGCGAACGACAACGCGGCCTTCGGCGAAAAGTGCGACTCGCTGCGTTCGACGAATGCCTTGGGCGGTGTCAACGAGCCATCGACGAACACGCTGTTGTCGGCGACCGAGCCGTTGAACGCACGCCAGTGCTCGAAGCGCCCGCCGACCACCGCCTTCCACGTCGGGCTGAAGCGCCACGCGTCTTGCGCCCAGGCACTGGTCAGCGTGGTGTTGCCGTTGAATGCCGAAAACCGCGAGCCGGCCTCGCCGCCGAGCCAGTCGGTGGTGTTCGACACCAGCGTGCGCAGCTTGAACGCGTCGCACTGCAAGCCGCCTTCGGCGATGTGCTCACCCTGCGGCCCGTCGGGCCGCCAGATGCCCTTGAGCGCCAGCGTGTTCCAGCCGGTGCCTTTCAGGTCGGTGATGCGGCCCGCGCCGCCCTGCGCCGCCGCCGGAAGGAATGCGGTTGGCAGCGGTGAGCGCACTTCGTCTTTGGCGTAGTCGTACAGGCTCGCAGCCGCCTCCCAGTCCCAGGTGCCGCGGGTGTTGCTCTTCACGCTCAGACCGTGCGCCAGGTGTTCGAGCTTGCCGTGGCTCGGCGCGAAGTCACTGCCGGTCAGGGTGTAGTCGCGGCCGTCGATGTTGACCTTCGGGTTCGCGGTGCTGCCGTAGACGGTGTTGCCGGCCGCATCGCGCAAATAACTGCTCACCTCGCGGTCGGCCTGGTTGGTCCAGAGGCCGAAAGTGTACGAAGCCCGCAGCGTGGGCGAGAAATCGTAGGCGAGCTTGAGCTTGGCGTGGTCTTGCACGGTGTGAATGCGGTTGGTGTCGCCGAGGATCAGCCAGTCCTGATTTTTCGGGTTCTTGTCGGCGACCGCGCCCGTGACCGGTGTGCCGGCCGTGCCGACGACACCTGACGAGACCAGCCGGTTCGCGAACGCGATCGGCTGGCCTGCGCTGTCGAGCCGGTTCACGTTGACCCACCACGACCAGTCGCCGGAGCGGCTGCCGAGCGAGGCGCTGCCGGCACCGCCGCTGAACCGGTCGTCGGTGCCGTAATAGCGGAACTGCTGCGTGAACCACTGCAACTTCATGTGGGCCTCGAAGGCCTTGGGCGAACGCGTGATGTAGTCGACCACCGCCCCGGCCGAGTTGCCCGAGTAGGCGGCCGAAAACGGGCCGTACAACACGTCGACACGGTCGATCTCTTCGGGTGTGACGAGGCCCTAGCGCGGCGTGTAGCTCGCACCGTTGCCGAGCAGGTTCGACAGCAGGATGCCGTCTGCGAACACCAGCGAGCGCGCACTGTTGCCGGTGCCCGAAGCGCGCGTGGCGAGCACGGCGTGGTCGAAGTCGCCGATGTAGCGCTTGCGCACGTTCAGGCTCGGAAAGTACTTGAGCACGTCTTCGGAATCGGTGGCGTTGATGGTCTGTTCGATCTGCGCGCCGGTGATGCTTTGGGTGGTCGTCGGGATCTCGGTCGGCATGGTCGCGGGGCGAATGCCGACGACCTCGACGCGGTTGAGTGTCGGCACGGCGCCGGCTGCCACCTGGCGCGGTTCGTCGGCCGTGTGTTGCGCACGGCTTGCGGCAGGCAGTGCGAGCAAGGCTGCAGTGGCGAGCACCGAGAAGCGAAATCGTGGGAAGGTGTTGTTCATGGTTTTTTTCTGAAGAAGTTTGTGGGGTGGCGGGCCTGCGGCTCAAGCCACCGTCGAAGGGGAAAAGCGGCGGCGCCAGGCCAGCGCGGCGAGCTCGATGCCGATGAAGACCACGACGCTGATGCCGAACACCGGCATCAGCACGGCGAGCAGCGCTGTCAGTGGCCACAGCCAGAGCGGCACGGCGCGCAGTTGCCGCGCGCTCAGCGCCGGAGCACCGACGCGCCGCGCCGGCCGGCGCTTCCACCACATCACGAAGCCCGAGACCACCGCGAAGATCGCAGCGAGCGCGGACGCGGCGATCACCGCCTGGTTCCACACGCCGAACTCGGCGCGGTGAAACGGGATACCGACCGCCGTGGCCTTGGCCAGCAAGGGCAGCTCGCGCCAGCCCGAGCGGTAGAGGACGCGTGCGTCACCGGCATCGATCGACAGGCTCAGACGCTGGGTCGGGTCGTCGCGGGCGAGGGTGTCGACGCGCCACGTGCCTTGTGCGCCTTTGGGCAGCGTCAACTGCAGCGGCGCGCCGATGCCCAAGGCATCTCGCTCGGCACGGGCCACGTCGAACACACGCTGCACGCTCACGCGCGGCGCATCGGCGGCGATGGTCGAACGCAGATCGGCCGGGGGCTTCGGGCTGTTCTGGCCGAGCGTCTGTTGCGCTGCGCGGAAGTTGTCGCCCGCGTGGCGCGACCAGGTCAGGCCGGTCACCAGCACCACGATCAGCAGCGCGCTCATCACGACACCCACGCTCGTGTGCAGCTCGCGCCAGCTCGCGCGGCCGCGACCGAAGCGCGGAACCAGAGCGCGCCAGCCCGGCCCGCCGTGCGCGGCCGAGCGTGGCCACCACATCGTGATGCCGGTGGCGAACATCAGCAGCATCCAGCTCGCCGCGAGCTCGATCGGCCAGCGCCAGCCGTCGCCTTGCAGGAAGCTCGAATGCAGCTTGCGCGCCCAGTTCCTGAAGCGCTCCATGTCGGCGAGCTGGCCCACCACCTGCGCGCTGGCCGGGTTCACGTAAACGGTGCGGCCTTGGGGCAAACCGGGCGTGTGTTGTGCCTCGCCGGCGTGGCCGGCGTGCGTGCCGACCATTGGCGCGGGCTGGGCGAACAGCACTTGCGTGGTGTCGCCGGGCGCCGCAGCGGGAACGATGCTGCGCGCCGACCCGCCTGGCAGCGCTGCGATGGCAGCGGCGAGCTGCGCGTCGAGCGTCTGCGTGCGCGGGCCGACCGGCACCCGGTCGACATCGGCGTGCACCCGCGCTTCGATCTGCGGCGTGAAGACGTAGAGCAGGCCGGTCCCGGCAGCGAACAAGACCAGCGGCGCGGTGCAGAGCCCGGCCCAGAAGTGCGCGCGCCAGAACAGGCGGTGCAGGCCGGCACGGGCCGGCGTTTGTGCAGAAGACATGGGGTCGTCCTGAACAGGCTCCGGCAGACAAGCGCCGGCAGCAACACACGAGGCCCTGTGACTCGCGGCCTTCTCAGGCAGCGATCAACGGACCGGCGGAGTGAGGTTCAGGAAAGGGTCGGCGGCCCGTGCTTGAGCCGCGCCACCCAGGTGGCGCAGGCATCGGGCGCTTGCGAAGACGGGTGGGCACGTGGTGCGGCAGCCTCATGCAACGGCACCGGTGCGAGCACGAGCGAGGGCGGCTCGGGCGGTGCCAGCGAAGCCAATGCGGTCAGCGCGCAATGCTCGCCACCGTGCTGCGACATCGGCTCGGGCGCAGGCTGTTGCCCCGACGATTCGAGCGGCACCAGCGAGACGCCGTAGACCGTGCACACCTCGACCAGCGTCTTGCCCTGCAGCTCGGCAGAAGCCGTGGCAAGCAACGGCATGGCGGCCTTGAGCAGCAACGCCATCGCGAAGGCCCAAAGGGCCAAGCGGCGGGACAGGGGCTGACGGATCTTCACGGTTTCAATTCTGGCGCATGGCGCGGCCGACGTGTGGAAGAAAAGCCGCACGCGCACCCCTCAGATCGATTGGGGAGCCACCCCACCCGTCGAAAGGCAGCGATGGATTCGCCGCAGCGCCTGCAGCCGATAATGAAGCATGTCGATCCAGACCGATGATTTCGAACCCGCTCGCCGCGTCGTCAGCGCCGCGCCCGCGTCGCCCAACGAAGAAGCCATCGAACGTGCGCTGCGCCCAAAGGGCCTGGCCGAATACGTGGGCCAGGCCAAGGCGCGCGAGCAGCTCGAAATCTTCATCGGTGCCGCCAAGAAACGCGGCGAGGCGATGGACCACGTGTTGTTGTTCGGCCCGCCGGGCCTGGGCAAGACCACGCTCTCGCACATCATCGCCAACGAACTCGGCGTGAACCTGCGATCGACCTCGGGCCCGGTGCTCGAAAAGCCGAAAGACCTGGCCGCGATCCTGACGAATCTGGAGCGCAACGACGTGCTCTTCATCGACGAGATTCACCGCCTCTCGCCGATCGTCGAAGAAATCCTCTACCCGGCGCTGGAGGACTACCAGATCGACATCATGATCGGCGAAGGCCCGGCCGCGCGTTCGATCAAGATCGACCTGCAGCCCTTCACGCTGATCGGCGCGACCACGCGCGCCGGCATGCTGACCAACCCGTTGCGCGACCGCTTCGGCATCGTCGCGCGGCTGGAGTTCTACACGCCCGAAGAACTCGCGCGCATCGTGCGGCGCTCGGCCGGCCTGCTGAACGTGCCGACCGACGACGAAGGTGCGTTCGAGATCGCGCGCCGCTCACGTGGCACCCCCCGCATCGCCAACCGTTTGTTGCGCCGGGTGCGTGACTATGCCGACGTGAAAGCCGACGGCCGCATCGTCAAGGCACTGGCCGACAAGGCGCTGAAGATGCTCGACGTCGATTCGCAAGGCCTGGACGTGATGGACCGCAAGATCCTGGAGGCGATCGTGCACCGCTTCGACGGCGGCCCGGTCGGCCTGGACAACGTGGCCGCAGCCATCGGCGAAGAGCGCGACACGATCGAAGACGTGATCGAGCCTTATCTGATCCAGCAGGGTTACCTGCAGCGCACACCGCGCGGGCGGGTGGCCACGCCGTCGGCCTACCGGCACCTGGGGGTCACGCCACCGAAGGCATCGGGCGACGACTTGTTCGAAGGCTGACTCGACACCGGTGGCGCCGCCATGCGCTGCCGAACCCCGCCCTCAAAGCCGGGACGGCACGTGAACGCCACGCTCGCCGAGGCACAAGACGACGATCTCGTCCTGATCGAGGCGCTCTCCTTCTTTCTGCCAACGCGACACGTCCACGACCGAAACGGCCGAGTCTGAAATGGCGCGTTCCAGGTTCGTGCGAGCGCGGTCGAAGACAGGCGTGTTCGACAGGCCCATGCGGGCGACTTGCGTCCGCGCCGCACCGTCCAGCCTGATCGCATCGGCGACGCGCCCCTGAAGGTACGCGAGCCACGCAAACACGCTGAGCATGTGCGGCAGCATGTCGTCGGTGAGCCAGCCGGTCATCGCCTGCCGCGCGATGTCACGGGCTTCGTCGAGCCTGCCCAGAAATGTCGAAGCGATCATGGTCGCCCGGAAGGTGATGTTTCGAACCGCCGGGCTCGGACGGCGGCACAAGACATCGGCCGCGACCGACAGGGCTTCTTCGTCTCGTTCGGCACCGATCAGGGACATGCAAAGGTTGCTGAGCACGTTCAGCACGACATCGCTCTCGTCCGGTTCGAACTCCAGAAGCGCCGCGGCGCTCCTGAACGATGAAACCGATGCCTCGAACCTGCCCAGGTCCGCTTCCACGCCGCCCTGCAGATTGAGCCGCAGCGCGATCGCCCGGGCGGGCCAGGCAAACCCAGCTGCCGCGCGGCATTCTCTTGCCCTGAGCTGGCTCGACGTGCGCCGGGCCGCGGCTCGGCGATCTGCAGGCTCACTTCGCCTTGCGGCGTTGTTGCCAGGCCAGCAACTCGCCGACGAAACCGCGCCGGAACGCGACCACGCAGACGACGAAGATCACGCCGATGATCACGTTGATCCACGAGCCGACCTGGTCGGCCAGGAAGTTCTGCAGGCCGATGATCGTGAACGCGCCCAGCACCGGGCCGGCGAAAGTGCCCATGCCGCCGAGCAGCGTCATCAGCACCACCTCGCCCGAGAGCGACCAGTGCGCGTCGGTCAGCGTGGCGAAGCCCACCACCAGTGTCTTCATCGAGCCGGCCAGCCCGGCGATCGCGGTCGACACCACGAAGGCGAGCAGCTTGTAGCGGTCGACGTCGTAGCCGAGTGAAATGGCACGCGGTTCGTTTTCGCGAATCGCCTTGAGCACCTGGCCGTACGGCGAGTGCACGACACGGATGTTGAAGAGGAACACCGCGACGAACACGGCCAGCACGACGTAGTACATCACCTTGTCGTCGGCCAGCGGGATCAGGCCGAACAGCTTGCCGCGCGGCACGCCTTGCAGGCCGTCTTCGCCGCCGGTGAACGGCGCCTGCAGGAAGAGGAAGTACAGCATCTGCGCCATCGCGAGCGTGACCATCGCGAAGTAGATGCCTTGCCGGCGGATCGCGATCAGCCCGATCACGAGACCGCAGGCTGCGGCGACCAGGGTGCCGGCGAGCACGCCGAGTTCGGGCGACCACCCGGCCGAGCGCACCAGCCAGCCGGTGGCGTAGGCCGCGGCACCGAGGTAGGCGGCGTGGCCGAACGACAGCAGCCCGGTGTAGCCGAGCAGCAGGTTGAACGCGCACGCGAAGATCGCGTAACACAGCGCCTTCATCATGAACACGGGGTACAGGCCGATGAAGGGCGCCACGAGCAGCAGCGCGAAGCCGACCCACAGGCCGATGCGGCTCAGACGCTGGATGTCGTTGTTGGATTTGTCGGCAGCCACGCTCATCACTTTTCCTTCCCGAACAAGCCGGCCGGCCGGATCATCAGCACGATCGCCATGATCACGAACACGACGATGCTGGAGGCTTCGGGGTAGAACACTTTCGTCAGGCCTTCGATGATGCCGAGCGCCAGCCCCGTGATGATCGAGCCGAGGATCGAACCCATGCCGCCGATCACGACGACCGCGAACACGACGATGATCAGGTTGCTGCCCATCAACGGCGTGACCTGAATGACAGGCGCGGCCAGCACGCCGGCAAGCGCCGCGAGGCCCGCGCCGGCGCCGTAGGTCAGCATCACCATCACCGGCACGTTGATGCCGAACGCCTGCACCAGCGCCGGGTTCTCGGTGCCGGCGCGCAGGTAGGCGCCGAGCCGGGTGCGCTCGATCAGGAACCAGGTGCCGAGGCAGACGGTGAGCGAGGCCACCACCACCCACGCACGGTAGTTCGGCAGCACCATGAAGCCGAGATTGGTGGCGCCCTGCAACGCCTCGGGCACGGGATAGGACTGGCCCGACACGTCGAACCAGTAGCGGAAGATGCCTTCGGCGATCAACGCCAGGCCGAAGGTGAGCAGCAGGCCGTAGATCGGGTCGATCTTGTAGA
>JANYFX010000363.1 GCA_025359585.1 Rhizobacter sp.
CGTCGGCCGCAGCGGCTGCGGCAAGAGCACCTTGCTGCGTCTGCTCGCCGGGCTGGAGGCGGCGGACACCGGGCATATCACGCTCGACGGTGATGCGCGCGGCCATCACCAGGCCGACATCCGCATCATGTTCCAGGACGCGCGCTTGCTTCGCTGGAAACGGGTGCTCGACAACGTGGCACTCGGCCTCGAAGGCCCCGACGTGCAGGACCGCGCACGCCAGGCACTGTCGCAAGTGGGCTTGTCCGACCGCGCACAAGACTGGCCGGCCGTGCTCTCGGGCGGCCAACGCCAGCGCGTCGCACTGGCACGCGCGCTGGTGCACACGCCGCGCCTGTTGCTGCTCGACGAACCGCTGGGCGCGCTCGACGCGTTGACGCGCATCGAGATGCACGGCCTGATCGAACGGCTGTGGCAGCGCCACGGCTTCACGGCCTTGCTGGTCACGCACGACGTGACTGAGGCGGTGGCGCTGGCCGACCGTGTGGTGTTGATCGAAGAGCATCGCATCGCGCTCGACGAACGCGTGTCGCTGGCCCGGCCGCGCGCTCGCGGCGCGGCCTTCGATGCGATCGAAGACCGGGTGCTGCAACGTGTGCTCAGCAAGCCGGGCGAGGAGGCTGCGCCGCTGGTGCCGCACATCGTGCCGGCGAGCGAGTGGCGCTGGGCTGTCTGAAGCCGCCACGACGCTCATGCGCGTTTTGCGCATATCAATCGGCGATTTGATTCGTTCCGCGATGGCGATGGTGTCACTAGCATCGTTGCAGACGGTCGCATGACCGATCGATGGACCCATCAAAGGACGCTCTCCCCATGACGACGGCTCGAACTTTTCTCCGCACCGCGGCCACGCTGGCACTGGCGGCTGCGGCCGGCCTGGCAGCCGCCAAGGACATCACGCTGCTCAACGTCTCGTACGACCCGACGCGTGAGCTCTACCAGGATTACAACGCCGCGTTCGCGAAGTACTGGCAGGCCAAGACCGGCGACAAGGTCAGCGTCAAGCAGTCGCACGGCGGCTCGGGCAAGCAGGCGCGCTCGGTGATCGACGGCATCGAGAGCGATGTGGTCACGCTGGCGCTCGCCTACGACATCGACGAGATCGCGGAGCGCTCGAAGCAGATCGCGCCCGACTGGCAAAAGCGCCTGAAGCACAACAGCACGCCGTACTCTTCGACCTACATCTTCCTGGTGCGCAAGGGCAACCCCAAAGGCATCAAGGACTGGTCGGACTTGATCAAGCCAGGTGTGTCGGTGATCACCGCGAACCCGAAGACTTCGGGCGGCGCGCGCTGGGGTTACCTCGCCGCTTACGGCTACGCGCTGAAGCAGCCGGGAGGCAACGACACGAAGGCGAAAGACTTCATCGCCAAGCTGTTCAGCAACGTGCCGGTGCTCGACTCTGGCGCGCGGGGCTCGACCGTGACCTTCGCCGAGCGTGGCATCGGCGACGTATTGCTCGCCTGGGAGAACGAGGCCTATCTGTCGCTGAAGGAATTCGGCGCCGACAAGTTCGACATCGTCTACCCGCCGCTGAGCATCCTGGCCGAGCCGCCGGTCGCGGTGGTCGACAAGGTCGTCGACAAGCGCGGCACGCGCGACGTGGCGCAGGCCTACCTCGAGTACCTCTACACACCCGAAGGCCAGGACATCGCTGCGCGCAATTTTTACCGCCCGACCGATCCGACGGTGCTGGCCAGGTACGCGAAGAGCTTCCCGACGATCAAGCTCTTCACCATCGACGACACCTTCGGCGGCTGGGCCAAGGCGCAGAAGACGCACTTCGCTGACGGCGGGGTGTTCGACCAGATCTACACGAAGAAGTAGCGCATCTGTGGATGCACAAGACGCGCCACGGTTCAGCCTTGCGCATCGACCGCTGCGAGCGCGAGGTCGGCCACCCAGTGCTCGAACGCCGCTTCCTGTTCGCCTGCCTCCGTGCGCAGCAAGGCCGAAGGGTGAAGCGTGACGAGCACGCGCAGGCCGTCTGCTCGTGTCGACCATTGCCCGCGCTCACGCATCACCGGCACGTCGCGCCCGAGCAGCGCACGCGCGGCGGTCGCCCCCAGGGCAATCGCCGCGCCGGGTTTCACGATCGCGATTTCGCTTTCGAGCCAGTGCAGGCAGGCCGCGGCCTCTTGCTGCGCCGGCGTCTTGTGAATGCGCCGCTTGCCGCGCAACTGGAACTTGAAGTGTTTGACCGCGTTGGTCAGGTAGAGGCGATCGCGTGGCCAGCCGAGTCGTTCCAGCGCGCGGTCCAGCAACTGGCCCGCCGGGCCGACGAACGGGCGGCCCAGCAGGTCTTCGCGGTCGCCGGCTTGTTCGCCGACAAGCATCAGCCGCGCTTGTTCATCGCCTTCGCCGTGGACGGCTTGCGTCGCGTGCGCGCCGATCGGGCATTCGCGACAGCGCTCGGTCAGCGTGCGCAGTTCGGCGAGCGAGCCGGGCGCGCGCACGACGATCGGCCGCGCGCTCACCGCGAGGGCTCTGGACGACGCAGGGCGCCGCCGCGCCGGTTCGCTCGCCGGCTGTTCGACCATCGTGCGTTCACGCTGCGCTGCGCCCGCCGCGAGCGGCTGGATCAACGCGGCTTCGGGCAGGTTCTTCCAGTACCGGCGCGGCATTTCTTTCTGCATCATCGCGAGCTTCAGCCGCGCCGGGTTGAAGATGCTGGCGTAGTAGGTCAGCCACAACTGCTCTGCCGCGTCGGCCGGGGGCGCGTCGCTGCGATTCGCACCGGGGCCGAAGGCAAGGGCCTGTCCGTCCCACCGAACGCAGCGCTCGGGCGTGAGGATGGCCCAGTGCATCTGCGCAAAGCGGCGGGCGAAGAACGGCGCGGTGGCTTCGACGATGTGGTGCTCCGGCTCGAACCACGCCACATGCTGCAGCGGTTGCCCCTCGGCACCCGCGAGCGGCCGAAAGCGTACGAAGGCCGTCATCTTGTGCATGTCGCGCCGCACGGCGCGCGCCATCAGTTCCACCTGCTGGCGATCGGCGTCGAGCGGGTCATGGCGCAGCGCGTTGTCATGCACCAGGCGCCACAACAATCGGTAGAGCAGGCCGAAGCGGTTGGTGTCGGTGTGCAGCGCGGCACGCTCGGCCAGTGCGACGAAGAATGCGGGCGCCTTGATGGGCGTGCTGCTTTCTTGGGCGGTCGGCGAACACTCGCCGCCCGCCCCGTGGCCGAACAGATCGGGTTCGGCACGCGATGCCACGCGCCACTCCACTTGCGAGGGTTCCACGCCGCCCGCCAGGCACTCGCGCGCGTGCCGACGAAAGCCGGCGAGATCGGCCTCGTCGGCGAGCAGCGCCACTCGCCGGGCTGCGGGCTCCGCCATCCGGCTCAGGCGTCGAAGAGCGACTGCTGGCGTGGCGCCGGCCGCAGCCGCGCGGCGAGATCTTCTGCGTCCAGCGGTGTGCCGCGCGAACCGTGCCCCGGCACCGTGATGAACGGCAGCACGTTCTTCAACGCGACGTTGAGCCGCGTCAGGTCATCGATTCGCAAGCTGCGAACGCGCCGCGCTTGCAGCAGCCGCTTGACCGATGTCGTTCCGAGCCCCGGCACGCGCAGCAGCATTTCCTTCGGCGCACGATTCAGGTCGACCGGGAAGCGCTCGCGGTGCGCGAGCGCCCACGCGAGCTTGGGGTCGATGTCGAGCGCGAGCATGCCGCTGCTCTCGCCGACGATTTCGTCGTGTGCGAAGCCGTAGAAGCGCATCAGCCAGTCGGCCTGGTAGAGCCGATGCTCGCGCACCAACGGCGCCGGCGTCACCGGCAACGCGCGCGATGCATCGGGTATCGGGCTGAAGGCAGAGTAGTAGACGCGTTTCAGGCCGTAGGAGCCGTACAGGTTCGCGCTGGTCGAAAGAATGCTGCGATCGTCTGCCGCATCGGCGCCGACCACCATCTGCGTGCTTTGCCCGGCGGGCGCGAAGCGCAGGGGCTTGGCGCGTCGCGGCGTGACGCCTGGCTGTGAAGTGACGGGTGCCGGCTTGGCCGCGGCCTTCGCGTCCTCGATGTGAATGCGCAGGCGTGCCATCGATCGACGGATGGCCTGGCCGTCTTTCTCGGGCGCGAGCGCGAGCAGCCCTTCATTGGTCGGCAGCTCGATGTTGATGCTGAGCCGGTCGGCGTAGCGGCCAGCGCGCGCGAGCAGCTCGGGGCTCGCCTCGGGGATCGTCTTCAGGTGGATGTAGCCACGAAAGTCATGCACCTCGCGCAGCACGCGCGCGACTTCGACGACCTGCTCCATCGTGTGGTCGGCGCTGCGGATGATGCCGCTGCTCAGGAACAGTCCCTCGATGCAGTTGCGGCGGTAGAAGTCGAGCGTGAGCTGCACCACCTCGTCGACCGTGAAGCGTGCGCGCTCCACGTTGCTCGTCACGCGGTTGACGCAATACAGGCAGTCGTACAGGCAGTAGTTGGTCAGCAGGACTTTGAGCAGCGAGATGCAGCGGCCGTCGGGCGCGTAGCTGTGGCAGATGCCCGCGCCTTCCGTCGAGCCGATACCACGCCCGTCCAGCGAGTCGCGCTTCGTGGTGCCGCTGGAAGCGCACGAGGCGTCGTACTTTGCCGCATCGGCCAGGATCGCGAGTTTGCGTTGAGTTTCCAAGGTGCTGGGTCGCAATGACTGGATGAATATAAGGGGTATCCACTTAGCTCCAGTCGAGCCGCAAACACTGGATATCCATCCAGTAATACTACGCCTGCTGCGTTGGCTTGTGCAAGGGCCTGACGACGCTGTCGTAGGTCACCGGTTCGGTGACGACGGCTTGCTGC
>JANYFX010000367.1 GCA_025359585.1 Rhizobacter sp.
GCAAGATCATTCCGGAGCCCTGCACCACCTGCAGCGGCCAGGGCAAGGTCAAGAAGAACAAGACGCTGGAAGTCAAGATTCCCGGCGGCATCAACGAAGGCATGCGCATCCGCTCCAGCGGCAACGGCGAGCCGGGCACGAACGGCGGGCCGGCCGGTGACCTCTACATCGAGATCCGCATCAAGCAGCACGAGATCTTCGAGCGTGACGGCGACGACCTGCACTGCACCGTGCCGGTCGGCCTGACCACGGCTGCGCTCGGCGGCGGCATCGAGGTGCCCACGCTCGGCGGCAAGGCCGAGATCGATTTGCCCGAAGGCACGCAGCACGGCAAGACCTTCCGCCTGCGCGGCAAAGGCATCAAGGGCGTGCGTTCCAGCTACCCCGGCGACCTGTACTGCCATGTCTCGGTCGAAACGCCGATCAAGCTCACCGAGCACCAGCGCAAGCTGATGAAGGAACTGGACGAAGCCTTCCGCAAGGCCGGCGACCGGCATTCGCCAACCAGCAAGGGCTGGGCCGATCGGGTCAAGGACTTGTTCAAGTAGTCACGCCCCGAGCGCCGAATGGCACTCGGGATTGCGGGCGGGATCAAGCGGGCGGCAACGCTGCCGATAAGCAGGGAGCGGGAAATCTTCCCGATCAATCTGGTGTCCGCCCGCTGCATGAGCAACATCTATCCCGACGTGGGCAACTGCCGCGCCCTGATTGTCGACAGCAACCCCGCCCTGCGCAGCCTGCAAGCCGGCATGCTGCGTGACATGGGCGTGGGCACCATCGTTCAGAAGAGCCGCGTGCCCGACGCCCGCAGCGTGCTCGAGAACCAGGTTTTCGACATCGTGCTGTGCGACTACCACTTCGCCGCCAGCCCGTTGACCGGGCAGGACCTGCTCGACGACCTGCGCCGCGCCAACCTCTTGCCCTACTCGACCGTGTTCATCATGGTCACCGGCGAAGCCTCGTACCCGATGGTGGCCGAAGCCGCCGAATCGGCGCTCGACAGCTACCTTCTCAAACCCCACACCGGCCTGGCGCTCGAAGCCCGTCTGGTGCAGGCACGCCACCGCAAGACCACGCTGCGCAGCATCTTCGAAGCCATCGAGAATGAAGACTTCGCTCAGGCCGCCGCGCTGTGCCGGGCGCGCTTCGACGCCCGCGATGAATACTGGCTGTACGCCGCGCGCATCGGCGCCGAATTGTTGATCCGGCTCGGCGATCACGCGGCCGCGCGGCTTCTCTACGAAGCGGTGGCCGCCACCAAGGCCCTGCCTTGGGCACGGCTGGGCATCGCACGCGCCGAGGTCGAGGCCGGCGACCTGACCCAGGCCAGCAGCATGCTCGAATCGCTGATCAGCAGCCAGCCCGGGTTTGCCGACGCCTACGACGTGATGGGCCGCGTGCAGGTCGAACAGGGCGACCTCGAAGCGGCGCTCGAGACCTATCGCAACGCCACCCGGATCACGCCGCAAAGCATTTCCCGCTTGCAAAAACAAGGCATGCTGGCGTTCTACATGGGCCATGGCGACGAAGCCGCCGAAGCGCTGGAGCGCAGTGTGCGCATCGGCCTGACATCGAAGATGTTCGACTGCCAGAGCCTCGTGCTGCTCGCCATGACACTCTTCGACAAGCGCGACAACAAGGCTTTCTGCCGCAACCACGACAACCTGCGGCTGGCCATGGAACGCCAGCCCGAGAACGCGAGGCTGCAGCGCTTCGTCACCACGTCGGAAGTGTTCAAGGCCTTGAACGACCGCATGGTCGGCAGCTGCGTGGGCCACGTGCGGCGCCTGGCTGCGAGCGTGACCGCTGAAGACTTCGACTTCGAAGCCGCCAGCAACTTCCTGGCGGTGCTGGCGCGCCTGCGCAGCACCGAGATCCAGCTGACCGAAGCCGACACGTGGATCGCGACGGTCGCACGACGCTTCTGCGTTTCCAAGGCTTCGGCCGACATGCTGTGCAAGTCGGTGCAGGAATATGAACCGCATGTCGAGGTGATCCGTACCGAGCACACCCATGTCAACCGCCTCGCGGAACAGGCGATGGCGCACAGCGTCAAGGGCCTGCACGCGCAGGCCGTGAAGAGCCTGATGCAACGTGGCACGGAAACCCTGAACGCCAAGCTCGTCGAACTCGCCGGCAAGGTGCTGGCCCGGCATGGTGCCAAGATCGAAGCGAGTGCCGGAATGGTCGCGCAGGTCGAAGAACTGCAGCGCAGGTTCTGCAGCAAGGGCACCCAGGTCGCGCTGGGCGGTGCTGCGAATCGGGCGGCGGGCGGCGTGATGATCCGCAGCTGACCCTCTGGCGGACCGACAGTCGCTGCGCGCCGCAGGGCCACGCGCCGGCTTGCAAGGACAATACGGCGCATGACGAAGCGCCCCGTGACCCCGACCCGGCCCGAAGCCCACACCGGCTGGAACCCACTGACGCTGGCGGTCTTGTCGGCGGCATGGATTGCGGCTTTCGCCAACTGGCCGCTGTGGCAGGCCCTGCTCGCGCTGCCCGAAACCAGCTCGACCCGAGGCGCCCTGTTCATCGCCGGCTTCGGCGTGATGATCGCCGCGCTGCTCACTGCGCTGATGGCGTTCGCGGCCTGGCGCTTCAGCGTCAAACCGGCGATCACGCTGTGCGTGCTGTCGGCCGCGTTCGGTGCGCACTTCATGGGCACCTACGGCGTGGTCATCGACTCGACCATGATGGTCAACGTGGTGCAGACCGACCCGCGCGAAGTGCGCGACCTGCTGAGCGGGCGGCTGCTGCTCGGCGTGCTGTTCCTGGCCGGCGTGCCCTTGCTGCTGGTGTGGCGCGCGCGCGTGCAGCGGCTCGGCGGCCTGGCCCAGCTCGGCCGCAACGCGCTCGGGCTCTTCGCGGCCATGGTCGTTCTGGCGGCCCTCGTGTTCGCGCTGTTCGCCGACCTCTCGACGACGATGCGCAACCACAAGTCGCTGCGTTACCTGATCAACCCGCTGAACTCCTTCTACGCGCTCGCCGACATCGGCCTGCGTGCCAAGGCGCGCCCCGCCGGGCCACCGCTGCCGATCGGTGCCGACGCCCGCATCGCACCGCGGCCGCCGGGCACGCACCCTCCGCTGGTGCTGCTGGTGGTCGGCGAGACCGCGCGCGCCGGCAACTTCGCATTGAACGGCTACGCGCGGCCGACCAACCCCGAATTGGCGGCGCTCGACGTGGTGAGCTTTCGCGAGGTGAGCTCGTGCGGCACCAACACCGCAGCGTCGTTGCCCTGCATGTTCTCGCACCTCGGCAAGACAAGGTTCGAAGCGCGCGAGCGCGACTCGGAAAACCTGCTCGACCTGGTTCAACGCGCCGGCATGGCGGTGCTGTGGCTCGACAACCAGGCCGGTTGCAAAGGCCTGTGCGAGCGTGTGCCGAATGCGCAGGCGATCAACGCCGCGCCGGGCGGTACAGCGCCGGGCGTGCAGCTCTGCGAGGACGGCGAGTGCCTCGACGAAGCGCTGCTCGTCGGCCTGGACGCGCGCCTCGCCGCCCTGCCCGCCGAGCGGCGCGAGCGCGGTGTCTTGCTGGTGTTGCACCAGATGGGCAGCCACGGCCCGGCCTACTACAAGCGCAGCCCCGCGAACCGCAAACCCTTCATGCCGGAGTGCAGCACCAACGTGCTGCAGCAGTGCGACCGCGCCAGTTTGATCAATGCCTATGACAACTCCATCGCCTACACCGACCATGTGCTGGCGCAGACGATCGGCTGGCTCCAGAGCCAGTCGCCACGCCACGACACGGCGATGCTCTACGTTTCGGACCACGGTGAATCGCTCGGCGAGAACAACCTCTACCTGCACGGCCTGCCGTATGCGCTGGCGCCGCGCGAGCAGAAGCACGTGCCGATGATCGTGTGGTTCGCGCCGCCCGCCGCACCGGCCGCACGTTCAGTGTCGGCCTGCCTGCGCGAACAGCGCGACCGGCCACTCACGCACGACAACCTGTTCCATTCCGTGCTGGGCTTGCTCGGTATCGCTGCCGCCGAGTACCAGCCCGGGCTCGACGCGTTCGCTGCCTGCCGTGCGCCGTGAGCGTCGAGGCCGTCACGACGACCGTTTGAATCGCGCAGGAAAACACCCACCACCATGTCAGCACAGGCCGATTCGCTCAAGTCGATCTTCTTCGCGCTCGGCGCCAACGTCGCGATCGCGCTCGCGAAGACGGCGGGCGCCGTGTTCACCGGCTCGGCCTCGATGCTGGCCGAGGCCATCCACTCCTTCGCCGACTGCGGCAATCAGGCGCTGCTGATCTGGGGCTTGAAAGAGGCCAGGCGCGCGGCGTCGGAAGACCACCCGATGGGCTACGGCCGCGCGATTTATTTCTGGAGCTTCATCGTCGCGCTGATGCTGTTCAGCATGGGCGGTCTGTTCTCCATCTACGAAGGTGTGCACAAGCTGCACGACACCGAACCCGTCAAGTACGCGTGGGTGGCGGTTGGCATTCTTTCGTTCGGCGTGCTGGCCGAGTCGATGTCGCTGTGGGGCGCGCTGCGCGAGATCAACAAGGAACGTGGCGAGCTCGGGCTGTGGCGCTGGTTCCGCACCTCGCGCCAGAGCGAGTTGCTGGTGATCTTCGGCGAAGACCTGGCCGCGCTGGGCGGGCTGGGTCTGGCGCTGGGCTTCATCGGCCTGGCGATGGTCACCGGCAACCCGATGTGGGACGCGGTGGGCTCGATCTGCATCGGCGTGCTGCTTGTGCTGGTGGCCATTCTGGTCGGCGTGGAGGTCAAAGCCTTGCTCGTCGGCCAGAGCGCCGAGCCGCAGGTGCTGGCGCGCCTGCGTGCACATCTGCAAGGGCAGCCGCAGGTGGCGCAGCTCTACAGCGTGATCACGCAGCAGCTCGGCAGCGACATCATGGTGGCCGTGAAAGCGCGCATGCAGCCGTTCGGCTCCGACGTGGCGCTGATCGAGGCCATCAACGCCGTGGAACGCGGCCTGCGCGAGGCCTTCCCGCAGGTGCGCTGGATCTTCTTCGAGCCGGACCTGCGCGACTGACGCGCTGCGGCCTTTGCGCCCGCATCAAGCGAACAGATCGGTTTGCCCATCGGCGCGCGCGAGCAGCGGCTTGCGGAACTGCGTGAGGTCGAGCTCGACGCGTTTTCGGTTCAGGCCGAAGCGCGCCGCTGCCTTGTGAAAACGCTGCGACAGCAACTGCGCCCAGACGCCCTCGCCGCGCATGCGCGAGCCGAACTTCGCGTCGTAGTCTTTGCCGCCGCGCATCTCGCGCACACGCGCCATCACCCGCGCCGCACGCTCGGGAAAGTGCTGGTCGAGCCACTGCTGGAACAGCGGGTTCACTTCCCAGGGCAGGCGCAACACGACGCTGAAGGCCGAGGTGGCGCCGGCAGACGCCGCTGCTTCCAGAATGCGTTCGAGCTCAGGCTCGTTGATGAACGGAATGACCGGCGAAACACTCACGCCCACTGGAATGCCCGCCTTCGCCAGCGCTTCGATCGTTCGCAGCCGGCGCTGCGGCGAAGCCGCACGCGGTTCGAGAATGCGCGACAGCGCGGGGTCGAGCGAGGTGACGGAGACGTACACGGCCGCCAGCCCGCGCGCGGCCATCGGTGCGATCAGGTCGATGTCTCGTTCGATGCCCGACGACTTCGTCACGAGCGAAAACGGGTGCCCACATTCGGCCATCACCTCGATCACCGCGCGCGTGATGCAGAGCTTGCGCTCGACAGGCTGGTAAGCGTCGGTGGCCGAGCCGATGTTGAGCAGCAGCGGCTCGTAGCTTCGGCTTGCGAAGGCCTCGCGCAGCCGCTGCGCGGCGTTGACCTTGGCGATGATCCGGGTCTCGAAATCGAGACCCGGCGACATGTTGAGGTAGCTGTGAGTGGGCCTCGCGAAGCAGTAGACACAGCCGTGTTCGCAGCCACGGTAGGGGTTGATCGACAGGTCGAAGGAGATGTCGGGCGAGTCGTTGCTGGAGAGGATCGCCTTCACACGCTCTTCGATGATCTGCGTGCTGGGTGGCAGGTGCTCCTCCTGCGAGGCCTGATCGAGCGAGCCCCAGCCGTCGTCGATGCTCTCGCGGTCTTGCCGCGCAAAGCGGTGCTCGATGGCCCAGACCGTGCCGCGCCCCTTGAGAGACTGCGGCGCCGGCATCGAGGGATCGGGGTGGAACTTCATACTGTGAATATATAAGGGGTATCCACTTAGCTCCAGTCGAGCCGCAAACACTGGATATCCATCCAGTAATACTACGCCTGCTGCGTTGGCTTGTGCAAGGGCCTGACGACGCTGTCGTAGGTCACCGGTTCGGTGACGACGGCTTGCTGC
>JANYFX010000373.1 GCA_025359585.1 Rhizobacter sp.
GCCGAGCACCAGGTACATCACCATGATCAGGGCGAGCACTTCGTAGCGGTTCAAGCCGAGACTGGTGACGAAGCCGGTCAACTTCTGCGGCGTCTGCGTGATCGTCAAAAAGTAGCCGAACAGCAGCGCGCCGATCAATACCGTGAACACCGCTGCGGCCGTGCGCGTGGCCTGCAACAACGCGACGCGCACGCCGGCACGGTCGAGCTTGCGGCGCAGCACGCCGAGCAGGAAAGCGCCGCCCGCGCCCATGCCACCGGCTTCGGTCGGTGTGAAGAAACCGCCGTACAGACCGCCGATCACGAATGCGAACAGCACCAGCGACGGCCACACGTCTTTCAGCGCCAGCAGCCGCTCGCTCCACGGCAGCGCCGCGCCGGCCGGCAGCATCTTGGGCCGCACCCACACGATGATCGCGATCGTCGCGACGTACATGCTCATCGCCAGCAGGCCGGGCAATACGCCGGCCATGAAGAGCTTGCCGATGTCCTGCTGCGTGATGACCGCATAGACCGCGAGCACGGTCGAGGGCGGCAGCATCGCGCCGAGGGTGCCGCCGGCCGCGATCACGCCGGTGGAAAACGACTGCGGGTAACCATAGCGCCGCATCTCGGGGTAGGCCACGGTCGAGAAGGTGGCGGCCGTTGCGACAGACGAACCGCAGATCGCCGCGAAGCCGCCGCAGGCCATCACCGTCGCCATGCCCAGGCCGCCGCGCAGGTGGCCGACACACGCGTTCGCGGCGCGGAACAACTCCTTGCTGACGCCCGAGACCGAGACGAACGCGCCCATCAGCATGAACATCGGGATCACGCCGAAGGTGTAGTCGGTGACGGTGCGCATCGAGGTCTGGCCGACCAGCTTGAGCGCCGGCCCGGTGCCCGCGATCATCGAATAGCCGACCACGCCGACGAGGCCCATCGCCATGCCGACCGGCACGCGCAGCAGCATCAACACGAACAGCGTGACGAAGCCGCCGAAGGCGATGAGATCGGTGCTCAGTTCCATAGGCTCATCTATTCCTGCGCACGCTGCTCGGGGTGCTCGTCGTGCAGCAGCTCGGGGTGGAACACGAGCCGCCAGGCGCGGATCGCGATCAGCACCACGGCGCACACGTCACCGGCCCAGGCCACCGCGAAGAGCGGCCAGGTCGGCAGGTTCAGGTCGTAGGTCAACACGTTGTCGCGGTAGGTCGCGGCGACCTTGTCGAACAGCATGATGGTCTGCACCGTCACGACGAACAGCAATACCAGCGTGGCGAACACGTCGATGAAACGTTTCATGCGCGGGCCGGCGCTGGTCCACAGCAGGTCGACCGTGATGTGGCCGCCGCGGTAGCTGGTGGCGGCGATGCCCCAGAAGATCAACACGCCGAGCAGCAGGCGGCCGGCGTCGTAGCTGTCGGGGATCGAGGTGTTGAAGAACTTGCGCAGGATCACCGAGATGAAGATGTCGGCCGCGACGATGCCGACGAAGATCGCCGCCATCCATTCGATGGCATTGATCAGCCGGTCGGCCAGGCCGCGCCTGCCCTTCACCTCGGCTTGCATGCGCTGAAGCGGCCGCTGCTCAGAGCGCCGACTTGTACTTCGCCAGCGACTGCTGCAGCGAGTCGAGCGCCTGCTTCGGGTCGGCACCGACCTTCTTCACGCCTTCGGCCCACTGCTCGGTGACCGGAGCCACGGCCTTGCGCCAGGAGTCGATCTGCTCGGGCGTGAGCTTGGTCATCTCGTGGCCCGCCATGCCGGCGATCTTGGTGCGGCCGGCGATCTCGAAATCGGCCCAGGCGCTGCCGACCTTCTCGGCCCACTCGGTGGTGCAGTGCTCGTCCATCACCTTCTTCTGGGCCGGCGACAACGTGGCCATCTTGTCCTTGTTCAAGACCCAGACGAAGGGCGTGACATAGAGCGGCACATCGATGTGGTACGTGACCACCTTGTCGATGCCGAACAGCGTGAGCGAACCCCACGGGAAGGTGATCGCGTCGGCCACGCCGCGCTCGATCATGTCGCGCGCTTCGGGCGCCGACGACTGCACGTTGGTGCCGCCCAGCGTGGTCACCATCTGCCCGATGGTGCTGGTGGCGGGGCGCACTTTCATGCCCTTGATGTCGCCCGGCAGCACGACCTTCTTGCGCGAATGCAGGCTGCCGGGGTCGTGCACGAAGGCGAAGCAATACTGCACGTCCTTCATTTCCTTGGCGGCGTACTGGCGGTACCAGGCATCGACGGCGGCGCTGCCGGCTTTGGCGTTGGAGACCTGGAACGGCAGCGACGCGGCGGCGAACAAGGGGAAGCGCCCCGGCTGGTAACCCGGGTTCACGTAGGCCGCGTCGGCGATGCCGTCGCGTGCCATGTCGTAGTGGTCGAAGGCCTTGCCGAGTTGCTCGCCGGGGAAGAAGCTGAAGGTGATCGTGCCACCCGACTGCTTCTTGATGTCTTCGGCCCAGGCCTGCAGCGCGGGGTTCAGCGCGTGCTGCGCCGGCACCCAGCTCGAGAGCTTCAGTGCGACGGGCTTGTCTTGCGCTTGCGCGACCGCAGCGGCGGCGAGCAAGGCGGTGAAGAGGGCAGCTTGGCGAACGGTCTTCATGATGGTCTTGTCTCCTGGGGTAGTTCGAATTGTCGAGGGCAACGCCCTGTTGCCGCCTGCGGGAAATCCAGTGGAAGCCACACGTTCACAAAGTGGTCTCATGGCCGCTGCGACACGCCCGCCTCGGGCATGTCGGGTCGCCGGCGGTACCAGCGGATGGGTTGCTCGCGCAGCGGGCGCGGTGGCGCGCCGAACGCGACGAGCGTCTTGTCGAACGTGGTGCCGGCATCGTCGGCCAGCGCGGCGGTGCGCGCGGCGCCGACGGCGCTCGCGCGTTGCGCGGCGCTGCGCCCTGCGCTCGCCACGGCGAGGTGGTCGATCACGTGCAGCAGGTTGTTCTTGCCACGTTCGTTGGTGCTGCCGTAGCCCTTGACGAGGCGGCCGCACAGCGCGACTTCGTGGCCGAGCGCCCAGTCTTCTTTCGTTCCGGCCTCGATCGAGATCAGCCAGCGATCGATCAGCGACTGTTCGAGCCCGAAGCGGCTCCCGCGCTGGCGCTGACCTGTCAGCGACGCGACGAAACGCAGCGCCAGCGCGCCGAGCACCGTGTGCGTGCCGACCTTCAGCGGCAGCGACCACGCGTCGAGCCCGCGGCTGCGGCGCCTTGCATCCCACACCGAAAGCCGCTGCGCGAGGCGCTCGGGCAGCAGCGCGGCGAACTCCGGCACGCCGGGCTTGAAGTGGTCGAAGACCTTGACGATCTCGTCGTCGCGCGCCGTCACTTCGCGTTTCACACGATCGGCGCGGCTGCGGCGCAGCTTGAGTGCCGCCACCCGCACGATGTCGTCGAAGGCCATCCACAACGCGAGCCAGCGCGCGGCTTCGCGGGTGATGGCGAAGTCGTTGTTACCTTGCGGGTCGGCTGCGCGTTCGGTTGCCAACACACGGTCGAGCCGTTGCAGATAACGTTTTGCATAAGCGGCATCCTGATAGTCCAGCGTGCGCGCATGGCCGAGCGTGATCAACTCCTGCAGCGAAGCCGGGAAACGCTGCGCGATGTCCGCCGGTACGGCCGGTGCCGCTGGCAACAACGCCGCTTGCGCGAGCGCCTGCACCTCGGCCTGCTGAGCGCGGCGCAGGGCGATCGCATCGAAGGCCGCCGCAAACCCGCGCAGGCTCGCTTCCACGCCCTTGCCGCTGCGCCGGATCGTCTCTTCGAACGCCGCACGCGGGAACGGCAGCACCGCAGTTGCCGCGAGTGCACCGAACAGCACCGAGCTGATGGCGGTGCCGCTTTCGCGCGCCAATGCCGCCATGTCCAAGACTTCGGCTTCGCGGCAGTGGCGCTGCAGCGTGCCGAGCAAGGCGTCGCTGGACAGGCGGCCGTCGCTCATCTGCATCTTCTCGGCGACCGTCAACGCGCGTGCGCTCGAGGTGACGACCAGCGTGCGCTCGGCACTGGCGAAACCCAGACCGATCTGGCGCACCGTTTCCAGCAGTTCCGACGACACCAGCAGGTCGATCGCACCCGGCACCGGGTTCAGGCTGAAGATCGGCCGCCGACCGGCCAGCACGCTGTCGGGCTGCGGGTGGATCTCGACGTAGTACGTGGTCGCGCCAGTGCGCTGCGCCACGCCGGGAATCGACGTGCTCTGCGCGCTGTGGCCGCGGTGCACGGCGGTGTCGTACAGCCACTCCGACAACACGCCGCCGCCCTCGCCGCCCAGGGCACAGAGCAGGACCGTGATGGGTTGGTTGTTGCTCATCGCTTCACCTCATGCCGGCTGCAACAAGCCGACCACCCGCTCGCGCAACCCGGCCAGCAGCCGCTCGTGCCACTTCGGGTTGCGCACGACCTCGGCGCGGTAGAAGCTCGGGCACAGCGTGGCCGCGTGCGCGTTCTCGCCGCACAGGCCGCAGCCGACGCAGCCTTCGATCACGGTCGCGACCGGGTCGACCTTCAGCGGGTCGGGGTTGTCCTTCAGCGTCAACGTCGGGCAGCCCGACAGGCGAATGCACGCGTGGTCGCCGGTGCACACGTCTTCGTCGACGCCGTACTTCACCCGCTCTACGCGCTCACCACGTTTGAGCAGCCCGGCAATCCACGGCCGGATTCGGCGTTGCCGTTCGAGCTGGCATTCGCCTTCCGCAATGATGACCTTCAGCCCGTTGAAGTCGCTCGTGAACGCTTCTTCGAGCACCCGCCGCATCGCATCGACCTCGTAGGTGTGCACCGTGCGCATCCACTTCAGACCCATGCCCTTGAGCGTGTCCTCGATCGACTGGTTCTTGTGCACCAGGCTCTGGTGCGCGTTGGCCTTCTCGAAAGCCTCGGCCTTGGCTTCGTCGTCGGGCGTGTTCAGAATGTCCTGCGTGCCGGTGGCCGAGGTGTAACCGTTCTTCATGATCAGCAGCACCGCGTCGTCGCCGTTGAAGAGCGCGGCCTGCACGCCGGTCAGCAACCCGTTGTGCCAGAAGCCGCCGTCGCCCATGATCGCCAGCGTGCGCCGCTGCATCATCGGCGAGACGCCGGCCCGGCTGGCCAGGCTCATGCCGTAGCCCAGGATGGAATTGCCCATCGAGAACGGCTCGAAGGTGCCGAAGGCATGGCAGCCGATGTCGG
>JANYFX010000432.1 GCA_025359585.1 Rhizobacter sp.
CACTGAGGTCTCGTTCAGGCTGCTGAGAAACCTCTCCAAGGTGGGCTGGCCGCTCCTGTCGAGGTCTGCTCGGGTGTAGGTGTTGACCGGTGCAGGGCCATCGGCATCGATGCGCTTGAGCCGGGATCCAGTGACCTCTACCTTCGTCAACTGGAGCGCTGCACTGTTCGCATCCTCGGCAGAGGCTGCGCCGGCGTTACTTGCACCCGCGGACGGTGCCTGGGCGAGCTGCAAGCTGGGCACACCGGAAGGACTCGCGCTGCTATCGGCATTCGTTGTCGGCGCGCCGGGTGCTGACGACTGCGCCCCCGTCGCAGGTGCGGATGCCGGCCTCACCACGATCGATCCGTTGCCCAACTGTTCGGGCAGAAGGCCTGACCCTTCCAGCGCACCGGCGATCGCCTCGGCCGCGGTCAACTGGCCGGAAACAGCGCGCGACATTCGCCCGCTGACCGCGCCGGGATCGAACAGCACCGAGATTCCCGTCTGCCTCGCGATCGATCGCAGCGACTCGGAAAGGGGCTGCGACGGTTGGTCGATCCTGTAGCGCGCCACGGAAGTCGGTTGCGCGATGCAATCGAGGCTTTGGCTCAGCATCAGCGCGACACAGACGCTGCCCATGAAGTGGCTTGCGCCGAATACCCCTTTGTTGATGGTCTTGCGAAACATCTCGTGCCTCTCTCGTGTTGCCGAGTTGGTGATGACGAGATGACGAGCTTGTCGATGAAAGTTTCGCTAGGGCATTCGCTATGGAGGAGGCAGCAGCTCCAAACGTCCATCGAGCTCGCGCGCGACCAAGCCATGCAACGCCGCCACGGCGCGCGCGAAACCCGCGCTGTCCCCGGTCCGGTACAGACCGCTGACGCGCAGTTGCGCCAACGAGGAACTGCCGACGAGCACGATCGGCGTTCGGTTGTAGCGGTTCATTTCGGCAGCGGCTTCGGCCAGCGAGACGTCGTCGAAGATCACCTCGCTCCGCTTCCAGGCAACGAGCTGCTCAATGCTGGGCCGGTCGACTTGCTCGGTCGCCGGCTCACTCGGCATGCCGGCTCCCTTGCCGAGCCGCATGCGTTGTCCCGCCTGCATCGGAAGCGGTCTTGCCGGCGCGATGTCATCCACCCCATTGCCCGGCGCAGGTCGAACCGTGACCTGCCCCTCGATCAGCGTGATCGCCAACTGGTCGGCGGCGTGCAACGCTTTTTCCTCAAGCCGCACCGAAAAGACCGTGCCCACCGCCACCACTTCGCTTCCAGCGACGCGCACGATGAATGGTCGGTTCGGATCCTTTGCGACCTCGAAGAGGGCTTCGCCGTCCTCGACCGTTACGCTGCGTTGGGAGGCGCCGAATTTCACGCGTGCGCGCGTATCGGTGTTCAGCGACATGCGGGTGCCGTCGTCGAGAACCACCAGTCGCTGCTCCCCCACGGCGGTCGCGTACAGACCTGCGTCACGCCACAGATGCACCCCCCACAGCCCCCCCCCCACGATGGCCCCGCAGAGCGTCAGCACAAGGGCCAGGCGCGAGGGTCGCGGCCTCGCAGCATTGGTCAACAGCCCGCGGGACGATGCGGTCGCATAAGCATCGGCGAGCCGGACGCCGGGCACGCTTTCCCAGACTTCGGTGCAACGCTCGAACGCCAGTCGATGCGCGGCGGAGCGCGCCTGCCAGGCAAGACACTCGCTCTCCATCTGGCGCGAGCGATCAGGTCCATGCAGGCGGGCGATCCAGACTGAAGCCTCGGCCGCGATCTCCGGTTTGACCCGAGCAGCAGAAAGACCGCTCTCGTCCCGCTCGCCAGCGGCGTGTGTCCCATCCATTCTCACCACCCCTCCATCGCACTGGTGAGCACCAGGGTGGCCTTGGCGATGTGCTTTTCTATGGCGCTCACGCTCAGGCGGTGGTCTCGGGCAATCTCGATGTAGCTCAATCCCTCCACCCTGTGGGCAAGGAAGATCTTGCAGGTCCTGGCATCCAGGCAGGCCAGGCACTCGCTCAAGCGCGCGATGCGCTCGCGGCCCAACAGGACGGCTTCGACGCTCGGTGTCGTGTCGACGAGCACCGCCTCTTCGAGCAGCACCTGCTCGCCGCGGTGCCTGCTCGCCCGGTACGCATCGATCGACAGATTGAGCGCGGCGCGCATCAGAAAGGCTTCGGGCTCGGCGACCGTCGCTCGACGCTCGTAGCAGGCGAGCCGTACCCAGGCCTCCTGCACCAGATCGTCGGCGTCATGCCGCGTCCGGCCGCGGCGCATCAGCGCAGCCCGAACGCGGGAGAAAACAGTTTGCCAATTCTTGACCATCGCCTTGCCACACTTTGAACCGAGAGTCGGAATCAACGATCGCGATCTTAGGCCGGTTGCCCGGCTGTGCGCAGAGAACCGCGGATGCAGAGTGGGAGTTTGCGCCAGCCCGACCGAACGAACGCACCGATATATGCCGGTCCAGCGAGCGATTCAGGGCAGCGATGAGCGACAGAACGACGTGCGCGGTTCCTCAGTCCGCGATACGGTGAAGCGATACCCACCGCGCAGCCGCTCCGATCGGCCCGGTTTCGCGCCGGCGCAAAACCGAACGCTCGGTTTCCAATCACCGCTCCGCCATTGAGCTCGGGAGGAAAGCGCAGACCATGGATCCATCAACAGACCATCGGGAGAACTCCGTGCTGCATCCTCTCACTGCATCGATCGCCGCAGCGTCGAACGAAGGTGTGGAAGTCAGGGGTCGCAACACACGGTGGAAGGTGAGTCTGGTCAAGGTGCCTTCGGGTGTGGCGGCGGGCACAACGAATCGCGGCCATGGGAATGTCACCACCGAGTGGTGGGCACTGTTCATGAACTGCGAACAGTTTCAGTCGTGCGCGGCGAGCGACCCATTGCGGTTCGCAGACCCGCTCCTCTTCACGGAGATCAGGAAGGAGTTCGACCATGTCTTCGACAGCCCCGACTCACGTGACTTCCATTCGCGACCTCGTGAGGGACCCGGACCGTCCGGTACGCGCACTCGAAGCCATCGTCCGAATTCACTTGGCGAAAGACCCGCCGGAGCTGCTCGACATGCTGATGAGCGCCACGTTGGCGATCGGCGCGACGGCGAGCGTCTACACGGCCGCGATCCCGGAAGACGGAGATGAGCCGTCCAGCTTCAGTCTTTTCGCCTGCCATCCCGGCTTCGCGCACGAACAATACTGGCAGGGAACGTTTCTGGAACACCCCTGGTTTCAGTTCGCCCGCACACACACGACCCCGGGTACCGATCAGCAGATTTCTCTACAGCAGGGGCCGGATGCCGCCGCCATCGAACTCGCCCGCCAATATGGGTTCAGGTCTTGTCTGGTCGTACCCACGCCCTCTGGCGCCGATGTCGACAGGGTCGACATGCTCTGCGTCGGCAGCAGCGACGAAAGCGCCTTCGAGGGCGAAGGCGCCCGGATCGCCCGGGCGCTCGTCAGATCGCTCGCAGCAGAGCTGCACGACTGGCTGAGCGCGCATCTGAAGAGGCGGCTGCAGGAGAGTGCGCGACTCCAGGTGAAGGACGTCCGTCTGCTTGCCCTGGAATGGGAGGGCCTCGGCAGCAAACAGATCTCACTCCGCACCGGCCTGAGCGTGGCCTCCGTGGATTCACGATTCCAACGAATCAACACACGACTGAGGTGCGCAAACCGAAAGGCATCGGCCCGCAGGGCCGCAGCGCATGGCTTGCTGGAACCAACGGCTACCAGCCTTCCATCCAAGTGGCGACCTGCAAAGTAGCTTTGGCAACGTGCTTTTCCACGGTGCTGATGCTGATCTGATTGCGCTGTGCAATCTCGTGGTAAGTGAGTCCCTCGACGCGATGAGAAAGGAAAATCTCGCGCGTCTTGTCGCTCAGACGACCCAGACACAGGCTCAAGCGAGCCAATCGCTCCCGGGCCAACACCACCGCCTCGGTACTGGGAGCCGCATCGATCAGGACCACGTCGTCGAGAAGAACCTCCTCGCCATGGCTGACCCGCAAGCGGTGCGCGTCAATCGACAGGTTGAGCGCAGCGCGCATCAGGAAGGCCTCGGGTTTGTCGACGACCTGCTCGCGTTCATAGCAGGCCAACCGCACCCAGGCCTCCTGCACCAGATCGTCAGCGTCATGCCTGTTACGACCACGTCGCATCAGCGCGGCCCTGACGCGCGCGAAGACGGCTTGCCAGTTAGTGACCACCGAACACGTGCTTTCTCGGCATCTAAGGTCAACGAGAAAATGCTACGGACTTGCGTCGGTTGCCTCTGCCAACTGAACGCCTCGCCTCGACCATGCTCCCAATTGCGGCCTCCAACGACGTACCAACAGGGTTCATCTGCAGCTCGGCACGACTCAAGATGTCTTCGACGAACCCCTCCACTTCCAAAACATTCGAACAGGGCTGGTGCTTCTTGATTGCTCGACAGGCCCGCCTCTCCAACTGCCGCACTACCGCCTTGCTTCTGTGGAGCGTGCGAAGGTGACTTCGGTACATGGCGCGGGGTGGCTCGCATCCGAGCTCGAACACGAATCCGATCCTCTCGACACCTCGGACT
>JANYFX010000446.1 GCA_025359585.1 Rhizobacter sp.
CTCGCCCGCGTCGGCGCCCTCGGGCGCCATCGTCGGATTCAGCTCGAAGGGCTGGAAATGCAGCTCGACTGGGATCTCGCCGGCCACCGCCTGCAAGGCTTTTTCGAGCGAATTCAGGCCGACGGCGCACCAGGGGCAGGCCACGTCGGACACGAAGTCGATGCGCAGGGCGGGCTTGTCGGGCAGGGAGGTCATGGGGACGGGCAGGAGGGTGGGGGAGTGCACATTCTCTCTTCTCCTTGTCGGACATGAACAGACGTTGCTGAAGGACGGGTTCAGGGCCAGTTCTCACCGGCGGGTTCGCTGATGCCGGAGCGCGCAGAGGGCGGGAGTGGCCTCCCGTTCATCAGGCCCGCCTTTCTTGTTCTCGCCAGAGTCTCCCGCGAGCCGTTTCGCCGCCGTCCATGCGCGCACAAAATGCGATGAGCGCTTCAATCTCGTTCGACTTGTCGAAAACGCGGTCTGCGCCAAGTTCCAGGCACTTTCTTCGCATGTCGCGCGTGGCGTAATTGCTGAGGACGACCCTGCTCGCCGTCGTCATCTTCGCCGTGGCGCGCAAGAGCTTGAGGCCGGATCCCCGCTTCAGAAACAAGTCGATCACGAGAAGGTCGGCACCCTCGGAATTCGATGCAAGCCAATCGGTCGCCGTGGGCTCGTCGTCGGCAACCCCGACAATCTGAACCGGTGCAAGTTCTTCCATCGCTGCCGCGAGGTTCTCCCGAATCACCGGGCTGTCTTCAACGAGAAAGACTCTGAGAGTCATGATGCTTGCCGAGTAACCAGTCACCACAAGACGAAATTGTCATGCAGCACTCACGGCAGACGCTACGCTGCTCGCTCGGTCACGGACGTAGGACGAAACCGCATCCCTGCCGATCATTCGCAGCCGAGCAACCCCGATGCGCTCCTGGCAAAGTGGTATTTGGCTGCGATGATTCGAGAGGCAAATGACAGCGCGTGGCGCGGCCTCGTCCCGAAAACTGTATTTTTCCTTGCTCCGATTTCGCGCGCGTATAGTTCTCTGTCGGCCTCACCGTGAGGTACACAAACCATGACCAAGAGCGCTCGAGTGGCAACTTCGAAGACACCCAAGCGGGCCGCAAAGCCGGCTTCCAAGCGAACAGCGACGCCGCCGCGCGAAAGGCCCAGCCGGTCGGCGACGAATGTCGCGATTGCGACGGAACTCGCCCCCGCCGTCGCCATTGCGTTGTTGGAGAAGACCGATCAGCCTCGGGGCTCTCCCGCACCTGCACTGGACGTGCTGGCCGTCGCTGCGGCGCCTTCGGAGATCCAGGGAAACGTGCGCATCCAACTCATGTTCGAGAACGGAGCGGTCTTGCCGGTCGAGATGAGTGAAGAGGCTGGCGCCGCCCTGTCGAAGGGACTGAAAGAAGAGTTGCCGAAGCGTCAGCGGTGAAGCGCTGCACTTCGGGACGCAAGGCCTGCGTCCCGGGGTTCGCGCAAAGCTTGCGCTTTACCAGGCTTCGCTTCCCGGCTCGCCCTTGAAGGGGCCGGTCAACTCGGGCGTGATCCAGCCGCCATAGAAGCCGCAGGGCTGAGGCCTGACGGCCGCACCATCAACGCTGCAAGTCAGGTGTTGTGGATAGAAGGCAACACAGTTCGCCAGCGCCTCGGCGCCCGGCAGAGGCTCCGGGTAGCTCCAGGCCACGCGCGCCAGCTGGCGCTGGCCGTCAAGCAAGGTCCAGTAGCGCGCTGACCCCTTCCATTCGCAGAAAGAGTTGCCGGCAGCAGCTTTCAGAAAGTTGCGCGCGACATCGTCCCAGGGCAGGTAGAAGCTCGGCGGGTGGGAGGTCTCGAGCACGCGGATCGCGCGCTGCGTGCGCGCCACCTCCACGTCGCCCCATCGGATCACGACCTCGCGCGTTTCGGGTGCGAGGCAAGGCGGGCGCGGGTAGTCCCAGACCGAAAACTGCTCAGGCCCGGGAACCGCGGCGAACGGTGAGCGCCCCTGGCCACGCCAGAGCCAGTGTTCGCGCGCAGCTCGCAGCCACGCCGGCGAGGCGTCAGCGGATCGGCTCATCGCGCAGCTCCAGCCCTTCGTCGTCTACGACACGTTGCAGCGCCTGCTCGAACATCGTGCGCGCGGCGCCGGCCGTGCGGCTCAGGTGCCGGTGCAGCCCGGCGTCGGCCGGGCCGGTCGAGATGCAATCCTGGCTGTAGCGCTCGAAGCCGGCGAGCTGCGTGACGATCTCGGCCATGTGTCGCAGACACTCGCAGGCCACCGGCGAAGGCATCTGCATCAGGCGCGCCAGTGCTTCGTCGCTGAAGCGCCGCGGCACGACCTGCCAGTCGGCCTCGGCCGGCGCAGGTGCGGGGGTCGGCGCGCCGCGCGCGTTGCGCACCCACTGTGCCAGCTCGCGGGCTGCGATTGGTTCGCGGCGCACGGTGACGCCCGCCTCGCGCAAAGAGTCTGCACTGGCCTCGGTGCCGAAGCCGTAGACGACGAAGATCGCGCCGGCACGCAGCGCTGCGCCGAGGGCGAGCACACGATCGACGGCCCGGGGCTGCAGCGAAGCCAGCCGCACCAGCAGCAGCCCAACGCGGCCCTCGGGCGGTGGCGCCGCCTCGGCCCGATCAAGGTCGTCGTGGACCGCTCGCAACACACAACCGGGTACCGCTTCCAGCGCGTGCGCGGCACTGCGACCAACGACGACCGCGTCGAGCGCGGCATCGGGAACGGCACTCGGCAGCGCAGGCATGCCGGCGATGAGCGCCTGCAGCGATGCGAGCTCGAGCGTGGCAATGGTCCCGATGGCGTGGCCTGCATGGGTGAGCTGCCGCAGCAGCCGCAGGCGCGACACATCGTGCGCTGAATACACCCGCTGGCCGCTGCTCGTCTTCTGCGTCGAGACGACCCCGTAGCGCCGCTCCCATACCCGCAGCGTGGTCACCGGCAGGCCGGCCAGGCGCGCTGCCGTGCCGCTGCGAAGCCGATGCTGGCCGGGGTTCGTCGTCGATTCGGACAAGGCGTCGGCCATGGTTTGCGGGCTCGTTGAAAAGCACGATGTTAGTGGATTGAAGCGCTAATGAATCGATTATTTCAACCGAATCAGAAATTAGCGCTTCATTTCAAGTTCATTTGCCGAAGATAATGATGACAAATCAACTCGTATCCGCGTCAATGTCGAATTCAAGTCTTCAGACCGCCGCGCAGCTCACCGTCTATTTCGACGGCGACTGCCCGGTCTGCTCGGCCGAGATCGCCCACTACCGTAGCCAGCCGGGAGCACAGGCATGCGCGTGGATCGATGCGGCCTCGTGTACCGAAGATGCGTTGGGGCCGGGGCTGACGCGTGGCGCTGCGCTGAGGCGGTTCCATGTGCGTCGTGCGGACGGCCAGCTGGTCGACGGGATGCGCGGTTTTGCGGCGTTGTGGTCGACCCTGCCCCGAACTGCCTGGCTCGGGCGCTTGGCTTCGTTCGGGCCCATGCCCGCCCTCTTCGAGTCGGCCTATCGGGTCTTCCTCGCGGTGCGGCCACTGTGGCGCAAGACAGCGCGACAGACACCCACCGAGCACAGCACATGACTGCGAACCTTCGAACCAGCCGGTCGCCCGCAGTGGACCCGATGGAGCCGCCGCGAATCGCCGTCATCGGCGCTGGCGTGGCCGGGGCGGCATGCGCCGCTGGGCTGCTGCGTGCCGGCTTTGACGTGACGGTGTTCGACAAGTCGCGCGGCGTGGGTGGCCGCATGGCGGCACGGCGCGCGCCATGGGCCGACGCCGACGGCACCCCTCATGTCGCCGAGTTCGATCACGGTTGCCCGCAGTTCAGGGTCACGCGGCCGCGATTTCGAACCGTGGTCGACCGGGCCGCAACGCTCGGCTGCGTCACCCGCTGGCGTCAGCACGTTTATGCCGCGTTTCCGGCACCGCAGGTTCGCGACGTTGTCGTGCCGACGCCGAACATGCCGGCGTTTTGCCGGCACCTGCTGAGCGGCACGCCACTGATGCTGGGCCGCGCCGTCACCGGGCTGCTGCGCTGCGCCGACGGCTGGTATCTGCAGAGGGCCGGCGACGACGCCGGCATCACCGAGGACGGCGGCAGCGAAGGGCCGTTCGAACAGGTCTTGCTCGCGATCCCGCCGGCACAGGCGGCGACACTGTTGTCAGGGCGCCATGACGACTGGGCGGCCGCACTTTCTGCGGTTCGCATGAGTCCGTGCTGGACGCTGATGGCCGTGACCGAGGAACTGGACTGGCCCTGGGATGCCGCCGAGCCCGAGCGTGGCGTGCTGGCCCGGATCGGCCGCCACGACCGCAAGCCCGGGCGCACCGAAGCTGGCAGCGGAGCGCCCTCAGCCGCAGCGCAGTGGGTTGCCCACGCCACGCCCGCGTGGAGCCTGGCTCATCTGGAAGACGACCCGGTGCTCATCACCGCGACACTCCGCGCCGCGCTGGGTCGACTGTTGACCGGCGGGCCCGAACCGCGCTGGCATCACACCAGCGTGCACCGCTGGCGCTACGCGCAGCTTGCGCAGCCCGTCGCCGGCGGTTTCGACTGTTGGTGGGACGCCGGGTTCGGGCTCGGCGTGTGCGGCGACTCGTTCGGCGACGGTTCGGTCGAAGCCGCATGGTGCTCGGGCGACGAACTCGCGGACGCCGTGGCCGCGTCTTTCGACGCAGCGCCAGCGCCAGACCCGACCGCCAAGCCAGAGCTCGAGCCCGGAGTGGCCGACCCGGTGCACTGACAGTTCGCACTTCACCTTCATCCATCCACACTCAAAGGAGACTCCCCATGTCCACCACCCGCCGCGTTTTCCTGATGACAGTTGCTACCGGCGCCGCCGGCCTCAGCCTTGGCGCACAGGCGCAGGCCATGGTCGGCGAAAAAGAGCCGCAAGCCGCTGCGCTCGGCTACGTGGCCGACGCCACGATGGCCGACGCGAAGAAGTTTCCGAAGTACGCGGCGGGTCAGGCCTGCAGCAGCTGCGCGCTGTACCAGGGCAAGCCCGCCGACGCCGCAGGCGGCTGCCCGCTGTTCGCGGGCAAACAGGTCTCGGGCAAGGGCTGGTGCAGCGCCTGGGCCAAGAAGGGGTGAGCGTCGCCGGCCTGTCGTTCAAGGGTCGTCGTGCCGGGGCGATCCGGCGTGGAGAGGTGGGTCAGCGTGAACCGGCTTGAGCGGTTCGCGCCGACGCTGGCCGAAGCGCTCGCGCGCATTGCCGCAGTGCGCCCGGGCGACTACGCACGCAGTCGCAACGCGCTCGACGGCGCCGTGACCGGGCTGTCGCCCTACATCACGCACGGCTTCGTCGACCTGCCGGAGGTCGCAGCCGGGGTCGCTGCGGGCCACCGGCTCGATCCGCAACACCGCTTCATGTTCGAACTCGGCTGGCGCGAGTTCTTTCGGCATGTGTGGCAACAACGCGGCGACGCCATCTTCACCTCGATGCATGCCGGGCCGTTGCCCGACGATGAGTATGCACGTGAGCTGCCCGCCGATGTGCGCGAGGCCCGCACCGGAGTCCCGGTCATCGACGAGGCGGTGCGCACGCTGTACGCGACCGGCTACCTGCACAACCACGCACGGATGTGGTTGGCCAGTTACGTGGTGCACCTGCGCCGCGTGCATTGGCGCGCCGGTGCTGATTGGCTCTATGCCCACCTGCTCGACGGCGACCTCGCCAGCAACCACCTCAGCTGGCAGTGGGTGGCGGGCACCTTCAGCCACAAGCCCTACCTCTTCAATGCCGACAACGTGGCGCGTTATGCGCCCGCGCCGTGGCACAGCCCCGGCAGCGTGATCGACACGTCGTACGAAGCGCTCGACGCGATCGCTCGCGGCGGCCCGCTGCCTCTCGCGCGCCCGGTCGACGAAGGTGTGAGCGAGCCGCGGACACAGCGTGGGCCCACAACGCAAATGCGCACGGTCCCGGCCAGTGGTGCGGCGGTGATGGGCCGGGATGTCTGGCTGGTTCACCCTTGGGCGCTGGGCGATCCGCCGGACGACCTGCCGGCCGACGCGCTGCGCGTGTCGATCTGCACAAGGGAGTTTCACGAGCGGTGGGTCTGGAGCGACGCGCGCTGGGCATTCGTCGGTGCCCGCATGGCAGAGCTGTCGCCGCTCTGCTGGCACGACAGCGCTGCGGCCATCGGCACCGCGTTGCAAGGCGCCCGTTCGGTGCGCGGTGTCGACGACCAACACCTCGATGCGGCCCTCCGCAGCGTGGTCACCATGGCCGCGGTTCGCCCGCTCTTTGGCAAGGTCGACAAGCCCTGCACCTCGTTCTCGCAATGGTGGAAGCGGGCCCACACCCCGGACCGAAACAACTGTGCCGCCGCGACGGCGAACTTCGCATGAACCCATCGCAAAACCTGGTGGCCCTGGTGACTGGCGCGCGCGGCGGGATCGGCTCGCAGG
>JANYFX010000472.1 GCA_025359585.1 Rhizobacter sp.
CCGCGAAATAACTCGGCCGGTGCCACTCGGCCGACAGGCCGACCACGGCGATGGTGTGGCAAGCGCGAAGGATGCGGCGCAGGGTCTGGATGTCGTCGGTCATGGTCGGTGTTGAGTGCCGACCGACCTTACATGAAACCGGCAGGGCCGGTCAAAAACTACTGGCTCTGCAGCAGCACCTGCCTGCGCACGGCGCGCAGCGCGTGGGCGTCGCCCAGCAGGCGCTGGCGCTGGGCGCGGCTGAGCGACTGCAGCCCGTCGCTGGCCGCGCGTGCGACCAGACGTGCCCGGGCCTGCGCCTTCAGGCCGACCGCCACCGGCCGCAGCGGAATAGCACGCAGCACACGTTCGTGCACCGCCGCGTCGGCGAGCGCATCGATGGCGTGCAGCGTTGGTGCGAAGGCACGGGCATGGCGCTCGGCTTCGGCCAGCACGAAAGGTTGTTTGATTTCTTCCGGAATCAGAAACACGCCGCGTGCGAGCAGCCAGCGGCCCGGCCCGGCATGGCTGCCCCAGGCCGACAGCGGAATCGCCGCGAGCAGCCCCACGATCACCGGCGACAGCCACCACGGGAACGCCGTGCTGCCGACCAGAATGGCGCCGACCCACAGCAGCGCCAGCGCGGTGTGCAGGCGGTGGCGGCGCCAAGCTTCGGCCCAGCCGGTAGAGGCGTCGTCGCGCGGCGGAGACTTCCAGTCGAGCTTTAAGCCGGTGAGGGCCGCGAGCACGAACTGGGTGTGGAACAGCATGCGCACCGGCGCCAGCAAGAGCGAATGCACGAACTCGAACAGGGCGCCCAGCAGCAGCCGGGCCACACCGCCGTAGTGGCGGGCCTGGCCACGGAGCACGATGACAGCGAGCGACATCAGCTTGGGCGCGAGCAGCAGCACGGCCGTGAGGCCGAACAGCGTGAGCATCAGCTGCAGGTTGGCGTTGGGCCAGATCGGGAACAGCTGGTAAGGCTCGAAAAAGTACTGCGGAATCTCGCGCGAATGGTTCGCGAACAGGAACGACGACAGCAGCAGGAACGCGAGCCACAAGGGCGCCGACGCATACGCCAGCACGCCGGTCAGAAACACCGTGCGGTGCACCGGGTGCAGGCCGGGCTCGAACATCAGCCGCGAGTTCTGCAGGTTGCCATGGCACCAGCGGCGGTCGCGTTGCAGCTCGGCCAGCAGGTTCGGTGGCAGCTGCTCGTAGCTGCCGTCGAGGTCGTGCGCGATCCAGACCTTCCAGCCGGCGCGGCGCATCAGCGCGGCTTCGACGAAGTCGTGCGACATCACGTCGCCCGACAGCGAGGTCTGCCCCGGCAGCGGTGCCAGCGCGCAATGCGCCATGAAGGGGGCGACGCGCAGGATCGCGTTGTGGCCCCAGTAGTGCGACTCGCCGAGCTGCCAGTAGTGCATGCCGGTCGTGAACAACGGGCCATAGACGCGCGAGCCGAACTGCTGGATGCGCGAGTGCAAGGTGGTGTGGCCGCAGGCGCGCGGTGCGGTCTGAATGATGCCGGCATCAGGGTGCAGCTCCATCAGCTTGACGAGCGAAGCGAGGCAGTCGCCGGTCATCACGCTGTCGGCGTCGAGCACGATCATGTAGCGGTAGTTGCGGCCGAAGCGGCGGCAGAAGTCGGCCACGTTGCCGGCCTTGCGCTTGCTGCGGTGCTGGCGCCAGCGGTAGTGCACCCGCACCGTGGCGCTTCCGGGCTCCCCTTCGAGCGCTTGCACGAGCGCGCCCCATGCGGCCTGCTCGGCAGCGCGGATGTCGGGGTCGTTCGTGTCGCTGAGCACGAAGAAGTCGAAGCGCTCTTTCGAGTCGGTGCGCTGCAGCGACTCGTAGCTGGCGCGCAAGCCCGCGAAGACGGTGGCGACATGCTCGTTGCAGATCGGCATGATCACGGCCGTGCGCGCCTCGGGCGGGATCGGGCCGGCGCGGCTCAGCGCGTTGGTCACCGATTGCGGGTCGCGGCCGCGCAGCATCACCCAGGCGCCCATCACGCCGGTCCAGAAGCCGGCCGAGATCCATGCGAACAAGATGCCGAACAGCACCAGCAAGGCCTGTTCGGTCCAGCTCGACCCGCCCTTGGGCAGCACGTCGGCCATGGAGTCGGTGCCGACGACCGCGCCGAGCGCCACGAGCACCAGCAGCAAGACCCGGCGCAGCATCAGCGGGCGCGAATCGAGTGTGCTGCGCCATGGTTGGGCGGGGCGGTAGCCGAACCAGCGCCGCAGCGGCCGCAGCACAGGGTGGCCGGCCCACGGCAAGGGCACCATCGAGGCGCGCTGGATCGGCGGCTGAGCGGCCGTGACGAAGGTGGAATCGGTCATGGTTTTTCCGGGTCAGGCGGAACGATGTAGCTCCA
>JANYFX010000045.1 GCA_025359585.1 Rhizobacter sp.
GCGGTCGCTGATTCGCGAGGCGGAGTCACTGATTGTTGACGGCGACAACGGTCTGGTGAGGTCGAAACAGCAGATACACAGTGGGGCGACACGGTGTTCGATTCGACGCCGTGACGCGATGAACACGGCCGCCAGTCTCGGCAGCGCACATCCCACGGCAGGCCGGCGGCCTAGAGAGACACCTGACTTGCTATGGCGACCTGTATGGCGACCAGTTTCAGGATTTTGCAGACTCCCGATTCACGGAAATGCAGTTTTTCATTGGTAGGCCGTGTTGGACTTGAACCAACGACCAAAGGATTATGAGTCCTCTGCTCTAACCAGCTGAGCTAACGGCCCGAAGCGCCCGATTGTAGGCAGCGCGCATTTCGCGCTGCGCCTGCATCACTTGCTGCTCAGCGCGTTGCTCACCAGCCGCGACGTGATGTCGACGATCTGGATCATGCGGTCGTAGGCCATGCGCGTCGGCCCGATGACGCCGAGCGTGCCGACGACGCGGCCGTCGACCTCGTACGGCGCCGAGACGATCGACAGCTCCTCGTAGGGCACGACCAGGCTTTCGCCGCCGATGTAGATGCGCACACCCTCGGCGCGGCTGCTCACGTCGAGCAAACGCATCAGCTGCGTCTTCTGCTCGAACATGTCGAAGAGCTTGCGCAGGCTGCCCATGTCGCTGGAAAAGTCCTGCACCGTCAGCAGGTTGCGTTCGCCGGAGATCACCACCTGCTCCTGGCTGTCGGCGTGCGCTTCGCTGCCGGCCTGCACGGCCGCCTGCATCAGCGTGGCGATCTCGCCGCGCAGCGCGTCGACTTCGGTCTTCAGGCGTTCGCGCACGTCTTCGATCGTGAGGCCCGCGTAGTGCGCGGTCAGGTAGTTGCTGGCTTCGATGAGCTGGCTCTGGGTGTAGTCCTGCGCGGTGAAGATCACGCGGTTCTGCACGTCGCCGTCGGGCGCGACCAGGATCACCAGCACGCGCCGTTCGCTCAGGCGCATGAACTCGATGTGGTGGAAAACGCTCGCCTTGCGCGGCGCGGTGATCACACCGACGAAGCTCGACAGGTTCGACAACAACTGCGCCGCGTTCGCGATCACACGCTGCGGCTGGTCGTGCGGCAGCTGCGGTTCGATCTGCGGCACGCTGCCGAGGTTCAGCGGCTGCGCGGTCAGCATCGTGTCGACGAACAACCGGTAACCGCGCGCGGTGGGAATGCGCCCGGCGCTGGTGTGTGGGCTCGCGATCAGGCCCAGCTCTTCCAGGTCGGCCATCACGTTGCGGATGGTCACGGGCGAGAGGTCGATGCCGCTGGCGCGCGACAGCGTGCGCGAGCCCACCGGCTGGCCGTCGGCGATGTAGCGCTCGACCAGGGCTTTCAGCAGTGTTTTCGCGCGCTCGTCCAACATGGTTTTCATTGTAGGTTGCGGCCGATTCTGAGGCGCGTTGCGCGGGGTCGCTGTGGTGTAATCCCGCGCATGGTCAGTCGCTTTCGTCATGCCGCCCTCGTGGGAAAGTACCAGTCCCAGGGCATGCGCGGGGTGCTGGAAGAGATCGCGCAATTCCTGATCCGCCAAGGTCTGGAGGTCTCGATGGAGACGCAGACCGCGCTGAACACCGGCATCACCGACCACGGCGCCATGACCCCCGACGAGCTCGGCCGTGAATGCGACCTGGCGGTGGTGGTGGGCGGCGACGGCACCATGCTCGGCATCGCGCGCCAGCTCGCGCGCCACGGCACGCCGCTGGTCGGTATCAACACCGGGCGGCTCGGTTTCATCACCGACGTGCCTGCCGGCCAGTTCGCCGAATCGCTCGCGCCGATGATCGCCGGCGACTATGAAGAGGAGCACCGCACCATGCTCGAAGGCGGTGTGCGGCGCGACGGCGAGCTGATCTTTGAAGGCTTCGCGATGAACGACGTGGTGGTCAGCCGCGGCGGTGCGGCCAGCATGGTCGAGCTGAAGGTCGAGATCGGCAGCGAGTTCGTCGCCAACATCCGGGCCGACGGTTTGATCGTGGGCTCGCCGACGGGTTCGACCGCCTACGCACTCTCGGCCGGCGGACCGATCCTGCACCCGAGCATCGCGGCCTGGGTACTGGTGCCGATCGCGCCGCACGACCTGTCGAACCGGCCGATCGTGC
>JANYFX010000519.1 GCA_025359585.1 Rhizobacter sp.
AGGCCTGCTCCGACACGTCGTCCTGCGGCAGCACCGGCCGCAGCGTGGCGCGCTGGCCGTTGCGCAGGTTCCAGCTTTCGATCAGCTGGGTCGGGTAGCGGTGGATCCGGTACGGGGCGGTGGCGATCTGGGTCTGCATGCTCGGCTCCTGGGTTCTGGCCCCGTGCCAAGTGGCGGATCGGGTGAACCCAATGTAGGAATCGAGCGCCGTTCGGTCGCTGCAGGAATCGGCATCGGCGGTGTGCGAAATTCACACCGCGCCGAGCACTCCTTCGCCGCTACCAGGCGGCCGGCGGCTTTTTCAGGAGGGTGATGCGGCCCGCTTCGCTGCGCACGTAACCCCCGGCCACCAGGTCCTTGAAGATGCGGCTGACCATCTCGCGCGACGAGCCGACGCGCTCGGCGATGTCTTGCTGCGTCAGGCGCTCGGTCACCACGCGCGGCGCGCTGTCGTCGCCGGGTGCCAGCTGCTGCAGCAGGCCGACGACGCGGCCGTACACGTCCTGCAGCGCCAGGCTTTTCACGCTGTCGGTCGCCTGGCGCACCCGTTTGATCAGCTTGTGGATCAGGTGCTGCGCGAAGTCGGGGTGCGCGGTGATGAACGCACGCAGGTTGGCGGCGGTGACGAGCGAGCAGGTCGTCGGCTCCATCGTCATCACCGAGGCGCTGCGCACGCCACCGTCGAGCGCGAGCTCGCCCACGTATTCGCCGGCGCCGTGGGTCGTGATGATCACTTCCTTGCCGGCTTCGTTGGCGGCGTAGACCTTCACACGCCCGCTGAGCACGATGAACAGCGTGTCGGCAGTGTCGCCCTCGTTGATGATCACCGCGTGCGCCGGGTAGCGCTTCACGCCGCCCTGTGCGGCGATGCGTTGCAGCAGTGGCTGGTCGAGTGCGTCGGCAGAAGCAGCGGGCTTGGGCATGCCGGGATTGTCGCGCGGCCGGTGGCGATGTGAATATTTCACATCCGCAACGGGCCGATTGCCCAGCGGCCCGCCGCCTCGATTTCTAAAGTTGCTCCCATGTTCTGCGCCGCAGGGCATGCACAGGAGAGAGAACAATGAACATGGCCAACTTCGAGAACCGCAATGGCAGCGCCGCGCACCCGATCACCCAGGCATTCACCGGCGGCCCGGGCCACCTCGGGCCGATGGCCGGGGTGCTGGTTCGCATGCTCGACGAAATCGACTACGGGCTCTTGCTCGTCACGGCGGGTGGCGTTTTGCGCTTCGCGAACCAGCTGGCGCTGCGGGCGCTCAGCGGCGGCAGCGCGCTGCGGCTGGCGAGCGGCACGGTGTTCGCCTCGCACGACACCGAGCAGGCCTTGCTTCGCACGGCGCTCGGCGAAGCCGCCCGCGGGCTGCGCCGGCTGCTCACGCTCAACCAGGCGGGCACGAACACGTCGGTCGCCGTGTTGCCGCTGCCGGCCCAGGACAGCGGCTTCGACGCCGAAGCGGCGGCCGAGCCGCTGGTGATGCTGGTGCTCGGCAAACAGAGCGCGAACCAGACGCTGACGCTCGACTTCTTCGCCCGCACCCACAAGCTCACGTCCGCCGAAACAGCGGTGTTGCGCGCGCTGTGTGCCGGCCAAAGCCCGAAGCAGGCGGCCGTGAGCCTGTGCGTGGCGATCTCGACCATTCGCACGCAGATCGGCAGCATCCGCCTGAAAACCCAGGCCACGAGCATTCGTGACCTGGCGGACAAGGTGGCGGCACTGCCGCCGATCACACCGGCGATGAAAGCGGCGGTGTGCCACTGACGCAGAACGCTGAAGCGCCGGCGGCAGCGAACGCGGCCGGTACCCCGTTTTGCACAGCGGCGTGCTAGAGTTTTTGCGTCGTCGGGCCATCCCGCCCACGCGCGACCTCTGGCCCGCCCGCGATGGATGCACCGCTCGACCCGTTCCCGCCCCACCTCGTCGTCAGCGACTCGCTGCGTGCGCTCGCGCGGCGTGGCGAAGTGCGCCAGTACCGCAAGGGCGTGGTGCTGATCGACGAAGGCGACCGCAGCGACCAGCTCTACATCGTGCTGAGCGGTTGCGTGAAGGCTTATTCCACCGACAACCGCGACCGCGAGATCACCTACGGAAGCTACGGCCCCGGCGAGTACCTGGGCGAGATGAGCCTGGACGGCGGCCCACGCTCGGCCTCGGTGATCACGCTCGAGGCCACGCGCTGCGCGGTCGTCACGCGGCACACGCTGCGCGAGCACTTTTCGGCCCACCCCGACTTCGCCTTCGAGCTGCTCGAACGTGTGATCCGGCGTGCCCGCGTATTGACCGAAAACGCGCGCGGCCTGGCCTTGCTCGACGTGTACGGCCGGCTGGTGCGGGTGCTGAACACGCTGGCCATCGAGGGCGCCGACGGCCGCCGCGTGATCGCACCGCGGCCGACCCACCAGGAGCTGGCGAGCCGCGCCGGCTCCTCGCGCGAGATGGTCAGCAAGCTGATGAAAGACCTGGTGCGTGGCGGCTACGTGCGCGAAGAAGGCCGCACGCTGGTGATCGAGCGCACGCTGCCTTCAAGCTGGTGAGCCGCGCCTGCGCTGCAGCCGGTGGCAGCGCACCGGCTGCGCAAAACCCTTGAGCGCCAGGTCGTCGCAGACAGCCGTGAAGCCGAGCCCCCGCAGATCGGCCCAGACCTCGGCCGACACCACCACCTCGCCGGCCCGCGCTTCGGCGCACAAACGCGCCGCCAGGTTGGTGACGCTGCCGATCGCGGCGTAGTCGAGCCGGCTGTCGAAGCCGATCGCGCCGAGCGTGGCCACGCCTTTGGCGATGCCGATGCCGACACCCGTCGGCCCGTGCTGCTCGGCCCAGGCCGATTGAAGCGTGGCCACCGCATCGCACATCGCCACGCCGAGGCTCACCGCCTGCAGCGCGTGGTCGGGCGTGGGGTCGGGGTCGTTGAAGAACACCATCATGCCGTCGCCGGTGAAACGCTCCAGCGTGCCGTCGAAGCGGAAGATCAGCTCGCCCATCGCGGCGTGGAATTCGCGCAGCACCGTCATCACGGTCTCGGCCGGCTGCGTCTCGGCAAAGGCCGTGAAGCCGCGCAGGTCGGCGAACAGCACCGAGACCTCGCGGCGGTGGCTCAGCAGCAGATCGTCGCGCCCGTCACCGAGCAGCTTGGCGGCCAGGCGCGGCGAGAAAAAGCGCTTGAGCCCGGCCAGGCGCTCGATCTCTTCGAGCTTGTCTTGCACCCGCTGCTCGAGCAAGGCCGACCAGCGCGCCAGCTCGTTGCGCTGGCTCGTCACCTGATCGTAGAGCGACTTCACGCGCAGCAGCGAACGCACGCGCGCGAACAACTCGGCCTGCACCAGCGGCTTGCTGAGGAAGTCATCGGCGCCGGCCTCCAGGCCCTTGATGCGCTCTTCTTTCGGGTCGAGCGAGGTGACGAGCACGATCGGCGTGGCCTCGAACATCGGCTGGCTGCGCAGACGGCGGCAGACCTCGAAGCCGTCCATGCCGGGCATCACCACGTCGAGCAGGATCAGGTCGGGCTGCACCCGCGCGGCGAGCGCGAGCGCGTCTTCGCCGTTGAAGGCCTGCTCGGTGCGGTAGCCGCATTTGACCGACAGCAGGTCCGACAGCAAACGCACGTTCTGCTCGACATCGTCGACGATCAGAACGCACGGGGCGATTTCGGCGCGCGCCGTGTCGGCTTCGCGAAGAAGTGGTGGCGGTGGTTTGTTCATGGTTCAACCGGCGGGGCCAGCCAGCGCCGCGGCCACCCGCTGCACCAGTTCCTTGATCGCGAGCGGTTTGGCCATGAAGCCGTCGAAGCCTTCCTGCATCAGGCTGCTGCGTTCGTCGGGCATGACCGACGCCGTCATCGCGATCACCGGCACCTCGCCCCAACCCGGCAGCACGCGCAGTGCCTTGAAAGTGTCGACCCCGCTGATGCCCGGCAGCTGGATGTCGAGCAGCGCCAGATCGTACGAGCCGGCCCGCGCCAGCACGAGCGCTTCTTCGCCGCTGCCGGCGCGTGTCACGGTGTGGCCCTGGTGCACGAGCACGTCGCAGGCCAGGCGCCGGCTCTTCTCGTCGTCATCGACCACGAGGATGTGCGCATTCATGCTGAAACCCTCGGCAAACGAAACTCGAATGTGGAGCCCTCGCCGAGCCGGCTGCGCACGTCGAGCGTGCCGCCCTGAATCTGGACCAGCGAGCGCACCAGCGACAGGCCCAGGCCGGTGCCTTCGGGCTGGCTCTTGCCATCGATGCCGACCTGGCGGAACGGCTCGAAGATCAAGGGCAGGTCGGTCTCGGCGATACCGATGCCGGTGTCGGAAACCGCGACGACGAGCTCGTCGCGTTCGATGCGGGCGTGCACGGCGACCGAGCCGCCCGCCGGCGTGAACTTCACGGCATTGGTCAGCAGGTTCACCAGAATCTGCTTGAAGCGGCGCGGGTCGGCAAGCCAGGTCGCGAGGCGGGGCGACAGGTCGATGCTCAGCGCCACGGCCTGGCGCTGGCAGCGCTCGCGCAGCAGGGTGGCGGCGTTCGCGATCGCGGCGCCCACGTCGAACTCGGCGAGGTCGAGATCGAGCCGGCCGGCCTCGATCTTGGACAGGTCGAGGATGTCGTTGATGAGCGTGAGCAGGTGGTGCCCCGAGCCGTGGATGTCGAGCGCGTATTCGAGCTGCTTCGGGTTGAGCGTGCCGAACATCTGCTGGTCGGCCAGCACTTCGGAAAACCCGATGATCGCGTTGAGCGGCGTGCGCAGCTCGTGCGACATGTTGGCGAGGAACTCCGACTTGTGGCGGTTCGCGAGTTCGAGGTCGCGGGTTTTTTCGGCGACGCGGGTTTCGAGAGTGGCGTGGGACTCCTGAACGCTGTCGGCCATCGCGTTGAAGCGCTCTGCGAGGGACTGGAGTTCGTCGTTGGTGTTGACGGTGACGCGGGTGTTCAGGCTTCCAGTACGGATGCTCTGCACGCCGTTGTAGAGCTGTCGGATCGGCCGGGTCAGGCGGCCGGCAAGGTAGAGCGCGGCGAGAGCAGCCAGCAACAAGCCGACGAGCATGAACACGGCAGTGCGCTCCAGCGTCGCCCACACCGGCCGCATCGCCTGGGCCAACGGCTGCTCGACCACGACGCGCCAGTTGAGCTGCGCCAACGGCTCCACCGATCGGAGAACGGCGTCGCCGTGCAAGCCTGTGCTCGTCATCGAGGCGCCGGCTGTCCGGCCCCGCAGATCCTCACTCGCCGGCTTTGGTCGCTCGAGCATGACGCTGGGGTCGCGGTGCAGCACGACGGCACCTGTCGAATCGATCACATAGACCTCGGCTCCAGCCAGCGACAGCGGCCCGGCCAGTTCGCGAGCGAGGGCGCGCAGCGCCAGCCGAACCCGAGTCCGGCCCAGCGCGGTCGACTCGGGGTAGGTCAAATCGAGTACCAGGTACGGGTCGTAGTCGTCCAGGTACTCGACGCTGCCGTAGACGCAGCTCGCCACCGGCCGAGCCGCCGAAACCGGCACCTGATCGGCCAAGCTGACGGGCGCACGGCGATCTGCAACTCGGCGCGAGATCATCATGAGTTCGCGGTTGGATGCATCGTGAAAGGCCACGCTCTCGACCGCCGGGACGAGGCGCAGCAACCGCCCGTACTCTTCGCGCCGGGTGTCGATGCTCAGCCAGCCGCCGACGCTCCAGGGCAGGATGGTGACCGCCTCGACATGCCGCTCGACGTTGCCGAGCGAGGCGCGCAGCGCCTGCGCCACCTCGCGCGCCTGGGACTGCTGCAACTCGCCTATGTGGGCGCGTGCCTCACCGTAGGACACCACCATTTCGCTCAGCCCGAAGGCAACGACCGCAAGAGTGACGAGCGACGAGATGACAAAGGCCTGCTTTCGCCACAGGCGGGAGCGCATCACCGACACTTCGCGGCCGGAAACAAGGGTGTTCATCGCCCCTCGCCGAGGAGGACCTCGTCGGCACGGCGCAGCAGTGTCAACGAAGGTTGAAGCCCCTGTGCCGCGGCAGCGGCGGCGTTGACCGTGAGGCGAAAGCCGCGCGGCACCTGGATCGGCAGCGTCGCAGGTGCCCGGCCACCGAGAACCCGCAAGAGCATGTCGATGACGGCGCGATCGTCGCTCGCATCGAGAATCGGCTCGAGCGCCATCACCCCTCCAAGCTTGGCGAACATTCTCTTGCCGAAGATGGCAGGCCGCCGTGCGGCGGCGACTTCGGCGACGAGTTCACGCGCGTGGAGCGCGTAGAGCCCTTGATAGGCAAACACGAAGCCGATGTCCTCGCGGCCGGCAGCGAGTGGGCCGAGCAGCTTGAAGTCGGCAGCCTGGCACAGCAACATGAACTTGACCTGCACACCCAGCCGCCGGCCCTGTTCAAGCACAGCCGGCGTTTGCTGCAGCCATTCGAGGTCCTTGTCGAACTCGCGCAAACCTGGGTGGCAAGGCGGTTCGGGCGGTTTTGGGTTGCGCCCGTTCGGACCACAGTCCGGCACGTAATAGCTCGATCCGGCGACCATGAGGTAGAGAGTCCGCAAGCCAGGAAAGGCGTCGACCAGTGCCTCCATCATCTTGACGTCGTCGTCAGGCAAATAGTCCATGTAGCCGGTGGCGTTGCGGCCAGGCCGTTGCATGGAATCGGCCAGGCACATTTGCACCGGATCCGCTTCACCGACGAACACGATCGGCACTGTGGCGTCTTCCCTCTGAATCGCTCTCGCCAGGCCAACGCTCGTTGCGAAGACCGCGCGATATCGAGGCAGCTCCGATCGCAGCCGCCTGGCGATGTCGGCCGAGGTGGCACCCAGCGCAAACGTTCTCACATCGACGGGAATGTGGATGGGCTCACCTCCGCCGGACGCGTCGACGGGTCTGGTCTTCAGCGTCTCGACCACTTGTCGGACAACCGGCACGTTCGGCGCCGTAACCACCAGCAGCCCGCGCTCAATGGCGGTTGCATGGATCGGCGCTTGAACCAGCCCCGCCGCCAGCGCCACGGAAAAGCACGCAAGCCGCCCTGCGCAAGCCCTCGCAGGCGATGTTGCCGAAGCTCGTGCGTCGCTCATAGATTGGTGCTGCTTGATCTTTGCTTCGCCGCCCGATGCGCGGCGGCGACTATCGAAGGCCGCTCCGGTCGTCTGGCAGCTGCAGCAAGGGTGGTTGCAACATCGAGCGCTAGTACTGAAATGTGTGGGTCAGCTTCCCGGCAGGGTTCAGCCAGTCGTGCTCCGCGCTGATCCAAGCCTTCGCGTTGAACTCTGCATCTTCCGGGCTGCTGCCCGCAAACGAGAGAACATACTTTTCCGTCGTTGTCGGCGCATTCAGAATGGCCTCGACGGCTTGCCCGTTCTGGAACGAAACCAGACCACTGCCCGTGCAGTTCGGGCAGCCTCCCAGCACTTGACCGAAGCTCGACTTTTGTGCCACTTCGTCCTGAGTCAGCGCGAGCTTCCGACGGCCCCCGTAGCCGATGATGATCACCATGCAAGGCATATTTTTCGCTCCTGGATTGTGGGCACGCTGAACATGCAGCCGCCTTCGCAGCGCCCGCGCGAAGATCTCCGTCGAAGGTATTGACAACGCGCCCCGCGACGGCTTCCGCGATGATGGCGGAAACGTCCGCAGTCGGACAGCATCTCGTCACTTGCTGCCACCGCGCGCGCCGGTGACGACGCTCCGCGCTCAACGATCGAGTCCAAGGTCAGTAGGGGAACGTGAAAACGTACTTGCCCAAGCCGTTCAGCCAAGAGCGTTCAGCTGTGATCCATGCTTTCGCGTGCGACACGGCGGCCTCCTGCGTGTCCCCGCTGAACGACAGGACGTACATCTCCGACGTTCCGGGTGTGTTGAGCACCGCCTCCAGCGACGGGTCGGCGTTGAACACGGCGAGCCCGCTCCCGGTGCAGTTGGGGCAGCCTCCCTCGATGACGCCGTAGGCTGATTTCTGGCTCACCTGCCCCTGATCCAGAGCGGTCGAACGGGGCATACCGTAACCAATGACGATGACCTTGCAGACCATGCGAATCTCCTGTTGTGTCGCGATTTTGGAAGCGGGGCGAACGGGGTTCTTGCCCACCTCGCCAGTATCCCCGCCAGGCTCCGAGCGGTCATCCCCATGATGAAGGAACCGCATCCCGACCGTCGCTTGCCTCAACCGCCGTGGCGACGCGGCACCTTCCTGGGCGCGGGCGCTCATCAATCGCAACGATGTGCTGCGGGCAAGAAGCTTCTACCTTTTGCACCGCAGGCGCCGACGGGCGCCGTTGTGCCCCGGGCCCGCTAATGCAACTTCCTCCACCCCAACCCCACTGGCCATGGTTTGCCGCCGTCGCCGGCTTGGCATTGCTCGCGTCGCTGACGATCGCCTCCGGGCGCGATCCGCGCGCGCCACAGCCCGCGCTGGCGGCAGGGCCCAGTCAGGTGGCCGCCAGCGCAGCCTCGTCGGTCTCGCAGGACGCATCTCCGGCGTTCGATCGCCGGTACCTGCTTTGCTCACCTTCCCTGAACTAGACCGCTGCCCGCAGAGAACCAGTCCCCATCGGCGGATCGACGCGCGAGCGGCCGCCAACGTGCTGGCCGCGGTCCGGCCCAGTCTCAGCCCAATGCCTTCGGCGGTGCAAACCGAACCGCCGGCTTCTCGGCCCGCGCGTACAACCCCGCCACCTTCGGCAGGTTCTTCTCGATGTCGTGAATGCGCGTCGGCCCCGAAGGGTGGGTGCTCATGAACTGCGGCGGCGCGTTCTTGTTGGCCGCCGCCATCTTCTGCCACAGTGTCACGCCCGCGTGCGGGTCATAACCGGCGCGCGCGGCGAGCTCCATGCCGACGAGGTCGGCCTCGGACTCGTCTTCGCGGCCGAACTTGAGCGTGAGCAGCTGGCCGCCCATGCCGGCGGCCATGCGCCCCGCGTTGCCGAGCCCGAAGATCGCCGCGCCAACTTCGATCGCACCGCGCGTGGCCATGGTCTTGCCCATGCGTTCACGGGCGTGCTCGCGCAGCGCGTGGGTCATTTCGTGGCCCATGATCATCGCAACCTCGTCGTCGTTCAACTGCAGCTGCTCGAGGATGCCGTAGTAGTACGCGATCTTGCCGCCCGGCATGCAGAAGGCGTTGACCTGTTTGCTGCCGATCAGGTTGACTTCCCACTTCCACTGGCGCGCCCGT
>JANYFX010000523.1 GCA_025359585.1 Rhizobacter sp.
GTGCAGGACGCCGTGAACCGCTGGTGGTGGCCGAGCTTGATGATGTTCGGCCCGCCCGATGCCGACTCGCCCAACAGCGAACAAAGCATGCGCTGGGGCATCAAGCGCATCAGCAACGACGACCTGCGCCAGAAGTTCGTCGACGCGACGGTCGAACAGGCGAAGACGCTCGGCGTGACCATGCCCGACCCCGAACTGAAGTGGAACGCAGAGCGCGAGCATTTCGATTTCGGTGCGATCGACTGGGCCGAGTTCTGGGGCGTCGTCAACGGCGACGGCCCCTGCAACCGCGAGCGCCTGGGCGCCCGCGTGAAGGCCTGGGACGACGGCGCCTGGGTGCGTGACGCGGCATTGGCCAACGCACGCAAACACGAACTGAAGGAAGCGGCATGAATGCGACAGTGAAGAACGAATGGCCGCTGTGGGAAGTGTTCGTGCGCAACAAGTCGGGTCTCGACCACAAACACTGCGGCAGCCTGCACGCGGCCGATCCGAAGATGGCGATCCAGCTCGCGCGCGACGTGTACACGCGCCGCCAGGAAGGCACGAGCATCTGGGTCGTGCGCTCGGACCAGATCGTCGCTTCCGACCCCGCTGAGAAGGCGATGTACTTCGACCCGATGGAAGACAAGGTGTACCGCCACCCGACCTTCTACGAGCTGCCCAAGTCGCTGGACCACATGTGATGCAAGCCTCGATCAAAGTCTCTCGCGACCCTGCGGTGCAGTACCTGCTGCGCATTGGCGACAGCTGCCTGATCCACGCGCAGCGCCTGGCCGAATGGTGCGGGCACGCGCCGATCCTCGAAGAAGACATTGCGCTGAGCAACATGGCGCTCGACCTGGTCGGCCAGGCGCGTGCCGTGCTCACGCGTGCCGGTGAACTCGAAGGCGCGGGGCACGACGAAGACCAGCTCGCTTTTCTGCGCGACGAGCGTGACTACTTGAACCTCACGCTGGTGGAATTGCCGCGTGGTGACTTCGCGGTGACGGTGTTGCGCAACTTCGCGATGGCGACGCTGCTCAAGCTGCTGTGGCAGCGCCTGCAGCAGTCGAGCGACGCCGAACTCGCGGCGATCGCCGGCAAGGCGGTGAAGGAAGCGCGTTACCACCAGCAGCACGCCGGCGACTGGCTGCTGCGGCTGGGCGACGGCACCGAAGAATCCGCGAAGCGCGCGAGCGCAGCGCTCGAACTGCTGTGGCCCTATGTGGCCGAAATGTTCGAGAGCGATGCGGTCGACGAACATGCCGCAAGCACAGGTTTGGGCCCACGCTGGGCTGATCTGCGCGAGGAATGGATGGCAGAGGTGATGCCGGTCCTCAGTGAGGCGAAGCTCAAGGCGCCGGCCGAGCGTGCGTTCCGCAGCACCGGCAAACAAGGCCGCCACAGCGAACACATGGGTTACATCCTCGCCGAGATGCAGCACCTGCAGCGTGCGTTCCCCGGAGGTGTTTGGTGAACGCGGTGGCCGATCAAGTCGAGACAACCGACGAGCGGCTCGCCCGCGCCTGGGCCGTGCTCGACACCGTGCTCGACCCCGAAGTGCCCGTGGTTTCGGTGCGCGAACTCGGCATCTTGCGCGACGTCCGCGTGAACGAGCGGGGCCTGATCGTCGTGCTCACGCCGACGTATTCCGGCTGCCCTGCCACCGAGCTGATCGAGAGCAGCGTGGTCGAAGCGCTGGTCGCCGCCGGTCTCGGCCCTGTGCAGGTGCAGATGCAGCGCGCGCCGGCGTGGACGACCGACTGGATCACTTCGGAGGGCCGCCGCAAGCTGCGCGAGTACGGCATCGCACCACCCGGTCCGGCCGATGCTTCGCAAGGCGTGACGATGCGTTTTATCCCGCGCATCAAGGCCACCGCCTTGGCGTGCCCACACTGCGAAAGCACGAACACCGAGCGCCTGTCGGCGTTCGGCTCGACCGCCTGCAAGGCGACGTACCGCTGCCTCGCCTGCGGCGAACCCTTCGAACACTTCAAGCCGATCTGATGAGCCTGCACTTCCACCCGCTGCGCGTCGAAAGAAACGATCACGGCTTCGTCGGTGTCGGGCACGACACTTTTGACGCGCAGCGGGTGGAAGTGCAGGCTCATCAGATCGGCTTGAAGTGTTCGAAGGGTTCGCCGCAGGCGAGGCAGCGGTACGTCGCCTTGCA
>JANYFX010000530.1 GCA_025359585.1 Rhizobacter sp.
CGCGAACGCGAGCGCGGTCCAGCCGGTCTGCGGGCGCAGCTTTTCCTGGCCCACGTAGTGCGCCCAGCCGCCGCCGCTCTTGCCGATGCAGCCGCACATCATCAGCATGTTGATGACGCCGCGGTAGTTCATGTCGCTGTGGTACCAGTGGTTCATCGCCGCGCCGATGATCACCATCGACTTGCCCTCGGTCTTGTGCGCGGTCTCGGCGAACTGGCGTGCCACGGTGATGAGCTGCGCACGAGGTGTGCCGGTGATGCGCTCTTGCCAGGCGGGGGTGTAGGGCGTGTCGTCGTCGAAGCTGCTCGCCGCCAGCTCACCCGGCAGGCCGCGCGCGATGCCGTAGTTCGCCACCTGCAGGTCGAACACGGTCGCGACCAGGGTCTCGCGTTTTTCACCGGCCTTGCCGAGCGCGATGCGGCGCACGGGCACGGTGCGCACGAGCACATCGGTGTGGTCACCCGCGAGCGCATTGTTCGGAAAGTTCTCGCTGACGATGCCACCGAAGTACGGGAAGCCGACCTTCGCCGTCTCGCTGCTCGGGTAAGCGCCTTCGAGCACCGACAGTTGCAGTTTCACCGCGTTGCCGTGGCGCGCTTCTTTTGCTTCGAGATTCCACTGGCCCTCGTCGGCGCGCCCTTCCGGGCCCCAGCGAAACCCGATCGCGCCCTGCGGCAACACGACCTTGGCGTTCTCATCGAAGGCGACCGTCTTCCACTCCGGGTTGTTGGCCTGGCCGAGCTTGCCGTTGAAGTCGGAGGCGCGCACGTAACGGTCGGGCACGGTGATGACCCGGCCGTCGGGCAGGGTGTGCTCCTTGAGCATCACCAGCATCGGCATGTCGGTGTAGCGGCGCACGTAGTCGTCGAAGTAGGCGCTGCGTTCACCGCTGTCCGGAAAGTAGAACTCCTTCAGGATCACGTGGCCCATGGCCATCGCCACGGCCGCGTCGGTGCCCTGCTTCGGGTTCATCCAGATGTCGGCCAGCTTGGCCACTTCGGAATAGTCGGGCGTGACCGCCACCGTCTTCGTGCCCTTGTAGCGCACCTCGGTGAAGAAGTGCGCGTCGGGGGTGCGCGTCTGCGGCACGTTGGAGCCCCAGGCGATGATGAAGGCCGAGTTGAACCAGTCGGCCGATTCGGGCACGTCGGTCTGCTCGCCCCAGACCTGCGGGCTCGCCGGCGGCAGGTCGCAGTACCAGTCGTAAAAGCTCATGCAGACACCGCCGATGAGCGAGAGGTAACGCGAGCCGGCGGCGTAGCTGACCATGCTCATCGCCGGGATCGGCGAGAAGCCGATGACGCGGTCGGGCCCGTGTTTCTTGATCGTGTAGACGTTGGCCGCCGCGACGATCTCGTTGACCTCGTCCCAACCCGAACGCACGAAGCCGCCGAGGCCACGCACCTGCTGGTAGTCGCGCCGTTTGGTCTCGTCTTCGATGATCGATGCCCACGCCGCCACCGGGTCGTGCACCAGCCGCGCTTCGCGCCAGCTCTTGAGCAAACGGCCGCGCACCATCGGGTACTTGACCCGGTTCGCGCTGTACAGGTACCAGCTGTAGCTGGCGCCGCGCGAGCAGCCGCGCGGCTCGTGGTTGGGCATGTCCCAGCGGGTGCGCGGGTAGTCGGTCTGCTGCGTCTCCCAGGTCACGATGCCGCCCTTGACGTAGATCTTCCACGAGCACGAGCCGGTGCAGTTCACGCCGTGCGTGCTGCGCACGATCTTGTCGTGGGCCCAGCGGTTGCGGTAGGCGTCTTCCCAGGTGCGGTCTTCGCCGGTGGTCACGCCGTGGTCGCCGGAAAAGCTTTCGCGGGGTTGGGAAAAGTAGCTCAGTCGGTCGAGAAAATGGCTCATGGGTTCAGCTCCGGAAATTCTTCGGTCGGACGCGTTTCAAGTGCCGCGTCAAGGGTTCTTCACGTACGCGTTCTTGCGCAAGTAGAACCACCAGTTCAGCACCAGGCAGATCGCGTAGAACACCGCGAAGCCGTACATCGCGTACTGCGGCGAGCCGGCCTTGATCTGGTCGCCGATCACGATCGGTGCGACGAAGGCGCCGTAGGCCGCGATCGCCGAAGTCCAGCCGAGCACGGGGCCGGCTTGCTGGCGGTCGAAGATCACGCCGATGGTGCGGAAGGTCGAGCCGTTGCCCACACCACTGGCGAAGAACAGCACGATGAACAGGCCGAGGAAGGCCGGGAAAAACTGCTCCGGCG
>JANYFX010000550.1 GCA_025359585.1 Rhizobacter sp.
GCCGCGACGTTGATGATGGGCGTGAAGTCCGCAATGGGGTCGTATGAAAGTTTCGGATTGATGGCGGGGTTGGACGCCGTGGTCGACACGGTCGCCAGACCCAACGCGTAGCCGTCAGGTGTTGCGCGAGCAATCTCCAAGGCTCCGACCGAACCGCCCCCACCGGACTTGTTTTCGACGATCATCGGTTGACCCAGTGTCTCCTGAATACGCTCCGCAACGATACGCGCGATGATGTCCGATGTTCCACCGGGAGCGAACGGAACGATCAGCCGTACCGGCTTGTTGGGATACGAGTCAGCGCGTGCGCTGAAGATGCAGCAGAGCGGCATCATTGCGCCCGCCGCGACGAAGGTTCGCCGCTTGAGGATCCCGGCACCAGTGCTGTTTCTGGCCGTGGTGATGTTCATATCGGACTCCTTGAGAGTGTGGCTCCCGGATGAGTCATGGCGCCAGGAAATGGACTCGTTCTGGCAGTTGGCGCCAAGTGAGATGGTCAGCTTTTTCGTCCAGGCTCATCGCCTATTCGTTGTGCGCTGATGGGGTTGGCGATGAATTCGCTGTTGCCGCACAGCGCCCGAACGCAGGTGAATCAGCGCCTTGCACAGAGTCTTGCTGATGGGTTGGTCCTCGTTGGTTGTTGATGACTCTTCCGATCGAAGAACGCACTGCCGGTAGCGAAGCGGACATCGCGCAAAGGGCCAAGATCCTTGCCTCGCCCTTTGTGCAACGCCCCCTTGCGAGCAACGCTCCCGCCAACCGCTTTGACACTGGTAACAATCGTCCGAGGTGCGGCGCGCGAACCTGGCTCAGTCCGCGTTTCGAACCAGTCGCACGAGCTGCGGCAGGGACAGATAGCCTTGAAAGACGTAGCCGTCTCCGAAACGCACGTACCAGCCGTTTGTCGCGCTGTACCTGCCCGGGAGCCCCTGGATTTGAAGCGGAGTCGATGTCCAGAAGTAGTCCGGCGAAGTCGCCGGGAATGCCTGCGTGTCGATCAGCGCAGTACCGGAGCGGGTGTGATCGACGATGCTGCTGAGTTCCTTGACATTCGGCAGCCGCCACGCCTTGCCTGTCTGCCCCGCCTCGAGCTGGCCGCGCGCCAGCGCGGTGAACCAGTCCAGACGCTGCGCCACACCAGCGCAGGTCAGGCCGTTCCATGTCTGCCCGATGGCGCAGCGCCGCCACACCAGGCCGGTCTGGGTGTCGAGCACTTCTTCTGCGTCCGCGGAAGGCTGGAATCGAACGCTGGACAACCGGGCTGCGTCGGCTCGGCGCGCATCACCCCATTCACCACTTACCAGCCGCACAGTCAGAAATTGGCCATAGCTGGTCCTTGGAAGATCGACCGACCCGCCGGATCCCTGCTGATAGAACGACTCGTCAGGTTCCCAAGCGTTGGACGTTGAAGACCAAAAGTTCGTGATGCTGTTCGGAAAGAAGTCCGGGTCGATTCCCGCAATGAAACTCCATGCCAGACCGAAGTCGACGATGGATTGAAGTTCATCGATCTGCGGCACCCGCCAGCGGCGGCTGCCGCACATCGCTTCAGTGTTCATAGCGGCAACATAGCCGGCGGCATCGGTTGGGCTTCCATACCCGAGGTCGCCGGGTCGCAGGTTCGTGTATCCGGTGCCCGCGTCCCTCGGTCCGCCGTCGCTGGTCTTGACTTCCCACAACAGGCCGGTCACCTGGTCTTGCGTGCAGGCCCAGTCGTTTCGGCCCGGCCCCAAGGCCGGGTGCTGTGAACAGGCGCCCTGGCCGGCCGCTTCGCCGCTGCCGCACACCCGAGTGAAGCTGAAGCCCGCGGCACCATCCGAAGGCTTGCGCCGAGTCACGTCGCGGCCGAACTCGCCGTCCTGCGCGGTACCACGGCATGGCACGCTCACGGCCTTCAGCGCGCCGTAGGTCTTGTAGGGGTCTACGCAGCGCGTCATCCCGGTGTCGTTCAGCGGTCGAGTGGGAAGCGCGGCCGCGCTGGAGGAGGCTGTGGCGACGAGCGCCATGGCAGCGGCCATCGCTGCCACAAAGGATGGCTGATACATAGGTGCCTCCAAGCTCAATTGGGGATGTGGTCGGGCCGGCTTATCCGAAGAAGCGGAGCCAATTGCAGTTGGCGCTGCCGCAATCCGGCGCCACCAGCAGCGACCGCGCGTCGGGCGTCAGCCGGCCGTTCACGCAGCGCAGCAGCCCGTCCACGTCGCGCTTCAGGTTCTGCGAAGGCGCCGTCATCGGGCTGAGTGCACCAACGGCTGCTACCGATTTGGCCTGCACGCTCGGCAGCAGGCACATCGAGCCGGCCATCAGCGTGATCTGAACAAGGTGGCGAAGGATTCGTTGGCTGTTCATGGCGTGATCTCCTGGGTTGGCCGAGGACGGCCTTGTTGGTGAACCTCTCGACCGAAGAACGCATTGCCGGTAACGAACCGGACATCGCGCGAGGGACCAAGATCCTCGCCTCGACCTCAGAACACCAGCGGCAGCTCTCGTGGCAGCGACACACCAGCGATGGCGCCGAGCTGCTCACGCGCCACCCGGTCAAGACGCTCGGCGGGCGCGAGGGATCCGTTGCGCAGCAGCACCTCTGCCTGAACCAGTTGTAAGAACAGAGGATCGGTCTGGTTCGGTTGCTTGCTCTTCGCGAGCAGCGTCTGCGCTTGATCGATGAGCGTCTGAGCCGCAGCGCCTTGATGCAGGCGTGCTCGCGCGAGTGCTTCGGTCAATTTCGAATGTGCCACCGCAACGTTGTTCGGCGGGCCCTGTTCGAACGACAGTGCCGCTTGTTGCGCGGCTTTCGCCGCGGCATCGTGGCGCCCTTGCCTGGCCAACGCGCCGGCCAGGTACAGCAAGCTCGTGCCATGCGCTCCGCCCTTGGTCACCCCGGCCTGTCGTTCCTCGGCCAATACATCCTCCAGTACCGTGACTGCCTTGGCGGATTCGCTTGTGAAGATCAAGGCCAGGCCGAGACGGCGACGGAAGCCGCGAACAATGGCCGGCGTCAGGCCTTCTACCTTGCCAACATCGCGCACCGATCGTTGTGCCATCGCGAGGGCCGCTTCGAACCGGCCCGTCATCACCAGCGCGATCACGTCGAACGACTGCGCAAATCGCGTCGGCGCATAGTCTTCGCCGCCCAGCTTCACGGCGCGCTGAACGCTGTCGTCGAACGTTCTGGAAGCCTCAGCGAATTTCCCCTGGGAGCCGAGGGCAAGCCCGAGGGTGCGCTGCGCCATGACGGACAACGTGTTGGCCGGGCCGAGCAAACGATCGGAGTCGGCGATGGCTCGTCGAAACAGTTTCTCGGCCTCTGCATACTGCCTTGCGTTCCACAGCGCATAGGCCAGGTCGGCGCGTAACTCGTTGGCCTCGAGCGCGTGTGCCGCGTCGACGCGCTCCAGCCTGGGAACGATCTGTGCGATCAGGGCCGCAGCCGGCGCCTGCTGATCTTGGTCGGAATAAGCCGCCGCGAGCGAGGCTTGGTATCGCAGCAATTCCCAGCTGTCATGCCCGAACTGCGCCTCAAGTTTGGGCAACAGGCGGCGCAGGCGTTCGACGGCTTCGCCAGTTCGATCGAGCATCGCCAACTGGGTGGTCGAGTGCGCTTCGATCAGCAGCAATTCCGCGATCCGTTCGGGGGCGTGATGCCGGAGAACCTCGGCGGCCTGCGCGTAGGTTTCATAGGCGAGTGCATGATGACCCATGCCGCCGTGCACGCGCGCCAGGCTGTAAAGGGCATCGCCGTAGCCGAGGCTTTGGGGGCCTTCGAGCTTGAGCGCCAGCTCGCGCCGGGCCTCTGCCAGAGGCAAGGCCTTGCTCTCGTCACCGAGCTTGGTGTACAGCTCTGCGAGCACACCGTCCATCAGCCCTTCGAGCTGCGGCTGGCCGGCGAATTTGGCGTGAAGGTCGCGCTGGCCCCGATCGAGCATCTGTCGCGCGGACAACTCCCGCCCTTGGGCCTTCACCGGATCGGCTTCGTTGAACAAGCCGATCAGGAAGTCCTGCACCGCCCGGGCACGCGCGGCTTGTTCGTTTGCCCTTCCGGCCTGCCATGCGGTACTCACCAGTCCCGCGCCAAGTGCCAGCGCGATCAGGCCGCTTGCCGACACACCAACACGATGGCGCCGAACGAACTTGCGGGCGCGGTACGCCAGCGTATCGGGGCGTGCGAGTACCGGGCTGCCGTCCAGATGAAGCTGCAGGTCTTGCCTGAATGCGTCGGCAGTCGCGTAGCGAGCCGCCGGGTCCTTCCGGAGCGCCTTGAGGATGATCGTATCGAGATCGCCGCGCAACACACGAGCCAGTCTCGCGGCACCGAGGCCGCGTGCGGCCGCCTGCGCCTCGGTGCATTGCGTATCGCTTGGTTTGCGGATGTCGGTGGCCAGGATGGCCTCCTCGATCGCGGCGGGCGTGCTGCGAGCGAGGCGGTATGGGCGCTCGCCGGTGAGCAGTTGGTAAAGGAGCACACCGAGCGAATAGACGTCGCTCGACGTGTTCAAGGTTTGTCCGCCGATCTGCTCGGGGCTCGCGAAGTCAAGTGTCAACGCGCGCCCCCAGTGGTGCGTCAGTTCGGTCTCGCTGGCACGGCCGTCGCTCATCAACTTCGCGATGCCGAAGTCGAGCAACCGAACCTGGCCGTGTTCGTCGACCAGCACATTCGAAGGCTTGATGTCGCGGTGAATCACCAAGTGGGCGTGAGCGTGCTGCACCGCCGCCAGCACCTGCTGAAACAGCCGGATGCGCCCGCGCAGGCCGAGCCGAAGGGCGTCGCAGTGTTCGATCAGATTCTTGCCCTGCACATACTCCAGCGCAAGAAATGGCTGGCCTTCGGCGGTGACGCCGGCGTCGTACAGGCGGGCGATGTTCGGATGTGAGAGCGAGGCCAAAATGTCGCGCTCGCGGGCCAGCCGTTCAGCAAAGACGCTTGTGGCCAGGCCCGGATGCGGCAGTTTCAGCGCCACCGGGCGTTTGAGCGGGCCGTCGCTGCGCTCGGCGAGCCAGACCGTGCCCATGCCGCCGCGTCCCAGCTCGTGCAGCAACCGATACGGGCCGACGTTGTCCGCTGTGGCTTGATGCGGGCCAGCGTCCTCGTCGTCGTCCTCGTCAACCAGGGCCAGGCGCGGGAAGGTGTTCAGGAAATCCGCGGTCTCGAGGCGCGCGCGGTTGACCAACAGCCGCTCCAGGGTCGCGCGGTGCGTGCTGTCGGGCATGGCGTCCAGCCAGGCGGGGCGCAGGGCTGCCGGCAAGGCCAGCGCGTCGTCGAGCAGGGCTGAAATGGCAGGCCAGTGTTCGGGTTCGATTTGCATGTCGGGCGAACCCAAGAACGTATCAGGCCACTCGAACCGGACAAGCGCTCAGTTCAAGGCTGCATACAACAAGGTGCGCGCCTTGTCCCAATCGCGCCGCACGGTGCGCTCGGTCACGCCCAGCGCGGTCGCGATATCCTTCTCGGTGATGCCAGCGAAGTAGCGCATCTCCACCACCTGGGCCAGGCGTGCATCGAGGGCCGCCAGCTCTTCTAGCGCTTCATGCACGCGCAAGACCTGATCTTCGTCGCGTGCCACGCTATCGGCCACCTCATCGCTGAGTTCGACGTGCACGGCTTCGCCGCCACGGCGATCGGCATGCCTTTTTCGCACCTCGTCGACCACGACCGAGCGCATCACGGTGGCTGCATAGGCAAAGAAACGGCCTCGATCGTCGAAGTCCAGCTCGCGCGCGTTCAGGAAACGCAAGTAACTCTCGTGCACCAGCGACGTGGTGTCGAGCAGCGTGATGGTCTCGCTGCGTGCCAGGCGTGCCCGCGCGAGACGCCGCAATTCAGGGTAGAGCCGCGCGTACAGCGCGTCGCGCGCGCTCGCATCACCGAGGTTGATGCGCTTGAGCAGCGTTGCGGTTTCGCTCATTCCGCATGCTCGGGTATTTCATCGGCCGGCACAAGGGCACTGCGACGGAGTTGCCTCGAACTCCCTAGATCGTGGGGCAGTGCGGCGTCCGGTTCGCGAACGTCGATCCGGTTGTTCGTCGGCGCCATCCTTTGTTCTATCCATCCACCCGGCGCGCCACCAGAAGGTTTCCCATGAAATCCACATTCAAAGTCTTGCCACTCGTGCTTCTGGCGCTTTGCGCCACGTTTTCCCATGCCGGTCCATCCGCGGCGCCGAAAGCGCCGCGGACGGCGATCAATCCGCAGCCGCTGCCACCCCGTCACATCGACAGCTTGGCTCGCATCGCCATCAATCCGCAGCCCTTGCCACCGCGGGACCCGGAGCCGCAGCGCCGAGCCTCGCTCCCAACCTACATCGGCGAGACCGAGAAGAACTGGCGCTGATCCGCGACGTGGCGCGTCTCGTCGTGTCCGTTCTCGCGGCCGGTGCACGTTCTTCCTGCCGAGGCCTCGGGCCGAGACCGAACACTCCATCGGGAGCACAGCATGCCGAGCAAAATCTTTGCACCACCCCTTCCAGGTTCGTCGACGCGGGCGGGTCTCTGGCGCATTGCCGCACTGGTTTGCGGCCTGCTGCTGGCCGGTTGCGGTGGAGGTGGTTCTGACGCGCCCTCTTCCCCCAATCCCGCCCCGGCCAGCGGCCCGACGGCAGAGTTCTCCGCGCCGGCAGGCGCCGTGGCCGGCACCGCAGTCGTCTTCGACGCAGGCCCGTCCTTGAGCCCGGCCGGATCAGCCTTGACTTACCAGTGGGACTTCGGCGACGGCACCCACGGCGCAACCGTCGGCATCGGCAAGGTGTTCGCTGCCGCGGGTGACTATGCGGTGACGCTTGGGGTGCGCGACGCGGCGGGCGCATTGGCGCAGGTCACGCGCAGCGTGCACGTCACGGCGGGTGTGGCGGCCGGTCCGCAGGTCAAGGTGACAGGCTTGGTCAACGATGTCGGCGGGCAGGCCTTGGCAGGCGTGGCCGCCAATGTCGTGGGAGAGACCAGCAGCGTCAGCAGCGATCCGAACGGTCGCCTGACGATCTCGTTGGCGAGCGGTAGCGACGTTCTCCTCAAGCTTGTCAAGAGCGGCTACGCGGACCAGTTCGTGCCCGTGACGCTGCCACTCGGCGTCGGTGCCGATGGGTATTTCGAAGCGCGCTTGCTCGCCCGCGAAGCGCCACAGACGCTGGCCGATGCCTCCGCCGGTGGCGTGCTCACCGGCCGATATGGGGTTCGGCTGAACCTCGCTGCCGGTTCGCTGGTCGACAGTGCCGGGGTGCCGGTCAGCGGGCCCATCCAGGCCAGCCTCACGCCGGTCGATGTGGGCGGGGCGGCGCTGAGCGCGTTTCCGGGCCGTTTCGAGGGCTTGCGTGCCGATGCCAGCCGCCCCGCGCTCGTGAGCTACGGGACGGTCGAGTTCGTGCTGACCCAGGGCGGCGCGCCACTGCAACTGGCGCCGGGCCGCCGCGCGAGCATCGACATTCCCGGCTTCGCCAACGTGTTGCTCGACGGTAGCGCCGTGAAGGCCGGCGACGTCGTACCGCTGTGGTCGCTCGACGAAACCACCGGTCTGTGGATGCAGGAGGGCACCGGCACGGTGGTGGCTTCCGCCGATTCGCCCACCGGCTTCACGCTGCATGCCGAGGTCGGTCACCTGAGTTGGTGGAACTGGGACCAGGATTTCGATGCGTCGTACAAGCCCAAACCGAAGTGCACGGATTCGACCAACGGCTCGCCGGGCTCGGGCAACCACTTCGCGGACGCGACGGTCTGCAACATGCTCGCACAATTCGATCGGGGCGCCAGCGGCGCGGCGGCCCGCGCCCGCGCGCAGAGCGTGGCATCGGTGCGGCCGCTGGCGGCCGCGCCGGCCATCAAACCAGGCTACAACAAGGCCTTCACGATTCCGATCACCGGGGGCACGACGGTTGCGCTGCCGCCCAACGTGCCGCTGTTGCTGCTGGGCTCGGCGTTGAATGGCACGTGGGTCGGGAGGCTGTCGCTCAGCGGCGGCGCGGCAGACAGCGCTGAAGTGATCGTGCCCCTGCACCCAGTGGCCGCGGCGCAGGCAGACGAATCCTTCACGCTCCCGTTCGATCAGACGCGCGCGCTCGGCGCCAGCCTGGTCAGCCGGTTCCGCTTCACTCCGAGTGGCGACAAGCCGGTCGCGATCAACCTGCAGCACGGGCTGGACTCCAGGTTCGCCGGCAAGGCTCGCTTGCTTCAGGGGAGCACCGTGCTCGCCTCGGCAGACTTCGGCAACTCCGGCAACGCGACCGTGCTGAACGCGTCGATCCTGCCAGCAGCGGACTATGTCATCGAGGTCACGAACACCGGCTCCGCCGGCACCTTTGAACTTCAGGCCAGCTATCTCCACTGGGCCACTGCGGCGCCGCCCATCATCGGCTTCAGCCAGATGGGCGAAGCCGTACTGATGTACGACAGCCAGGGCCGTGCGGTCGAGATGAACGTCGAGAGCTACACGCCCGCCGCGGGCGGCTTCGACCTCAGCCGGATCGTGTTCCGCCGTCTGGTAGACGGTGCCTGGAGCAGCGCGGCCGACACCATCGAACTCGGCTCCCTGGGGGCTGGTTCCCCGGCACAACCGAATTGCATCGGGTTCGCTCTCGACCGCAACGACCAGCCGGCATTCATCCAGATCAGTTCGGACACGACCTCGTACTCGGCCAAACGGTGGAGCGGCAGCGCTTGGCAGGCGATCGGACCGAACGGCGGCACCTTGCCTCAGCGCGGAACCTCGCCTTTGAACTTTTGCCCCAGCCTGCAGCCAGTGCTCAAGTTCGATGCCAGCAACGCGCCGATCGCAGCGTATGCAGTCGTCGAGTCAAGGAAGCGCTTGTACGTGCAACGCTTTAGCGGCACGGCATGGACGGGGCTCGGGCCGCGCAACGGCGTATTGGCCGATGGCCTCAACTCCTTCTTTAGCGGCTTCGCGATGACGCTCGACGCCAACGGCAAGCCACTCGTCACCTGGACGACCCTGAATGGCAATGGCGCCAACCAGCCGGCCTACGTTGTGCGCTATGTCGACACACCTGCGCCGGCCTGGGTCGGTGTGGGTTCCGCCGACGGACTGTTGCCCCTGCCTGACGTCGCCACCAACGGATACGTGTACGAGAGCATGCGGGCCCCGACCATCGCGCTGGACGGCAACGGCAATCCGGCCGTTGCGTTCGGGGTGTTTGTCAACACACTCACCGTGGGCTGCCGCATCACGGCCTATCGTTTCGACGGCACGGTCTGGGCAAGCGCAGGTCTGCACGCGGCGGCGACCGACTCATGCGTGGGCGGGACCTTCAACGGCGACGGAGTCGAAATGTACGTCGACAACACCAATCGCCTGACCCTGGCGTGGAGCGAAGCGCCGGAAAGCATCAGCAGCACCCTTCACTACTACGCGCAGACCTGGAACGGTGTCGTGTGGGACGGTGTTGGCAGCGGCGACGGTGCGATCGACAACCCGTCCACGGTCAACTCCGTGCAAATGCAGCTCGCGAAGAACCCGGCCGGCAACGCGTCGATCCTGTTCCTCGATTCAACCGCCGTGCCCAGCCTTGGCTTGCGGGTCTTCGTGCCGTGAAACGGTCAGCGAAGGTTGTCCGCTTTAGCCACTGCATTTCGTTTTCACAAGGGAACGAACGTCGGCGACGCATTCAGCGCTGACCCGACGAACCACTCGAACGTCAACGTCATTGATAGGGGGTACCGGATGAAGCGCGATCTGAACCAGGGGCCAATCCGCCACATACTCAACCTCGCCGCAGTCGCGGCCATCATCGCGGTGTCCGCCGGCTGCGATGGGAACCCGCACGACGCCCACGAGGTGGCTCGCCCGCATGCGGTCGAAGCCACTCCAATGCGATCGGTGGCATTGCCTGCCCCGCAGCCGGGCTACTTCGGTGATGAATTCAGGGACGCCGAGAGCCGCTTGAATAGCGAGCTGGTCGAGGACTCTTCGCCGACGTTCTCACGTGCTGTGCACGACCTCCGGGCGCACCCAGGGGTCGTGCGGCTTGCGCGTCTGCGTGTTGATGGGGTCGACGCCGGCCCTATCCTCGATCCACGTCGCAGGCTATGCTCGGTTCGCCATGAGACTGTACCGCCACGTTGTCGCATTGCTCGGCCCGGCACTGGACCGATGAGCGAGACCACCGCGATGATCCGACGATTCGGTGTGTGCGACCCAACGGTGTTCGTGGGATGAAGATCGACCCGCAGGACTGGTCAGCGATTTCGGCGCTGTTCGATCAGGCGCTCGATCTGCCGGCACAGGAGCGCCGCCTTTGGCTCGCCGAGCTACCGCCGAGTCAGCGCGCCCATCGTCCCACGCTGGAATTGCTGTTGGCAAACCACGCCAGGGTCGAGACGCAGGATTTCCTGAACACGCTGCCCAAGGTAGCGGTCTCGGAAGAACCGCTGCCCGACGATGGCGCTGGCCGCCGGGTCGGTCCGTATCGTCTGCTGCGCGAACTCGGCCGCGGCGGCATGGGCAGCGTCTGGCTTGCGGAACATGTCGATGGTTTGCTCAAGCGCGAGGTCGCAGTCAAGCTGCCGCACCCTGGCCTGGCGACGCGCGCCTTCGGCGAACGGCTCGAGCGCGAGCGCGACATCCTGGCGTCTCTCACGCACCCGAACATTGCGCGGCTGTATGACGCCGGCGTCAGCACCGATGGCCAGCCGTTCATCGCACTCGAGTACGTTGAAGGCAAGACGTTCATCGAGGCCTGTGACGCGCAGTGCTTCGGCGTGCGGGCACGCATCGAACTGTTCCTGCAGGTTCTGAGCGCGGTTCAATACGCCCACGCGCACCTCGTCATCCACCGGGACCTGAAGCCGTCGAACGTGCTCGTCGATGAACAGGGGCAGGTCCGGCTGCTGGACTTCGGGGTGGCCAAGCTGCTGGTCGACGGCCTGGGCGAAGCGACCGAACTCACCCTAGATATCGGTCAGGCCCTGACGCCAGACTACGCGTCGCCCGAACAGATCATGGGCCGGGGGCTCAGCACGGCATGCGATGTCTACTCGCTCGGCGTGCTTCTGTACCAGTTGCTGACGGGATCACGGCCGTATCACCTGGCGCGCCAGTCGCAGGAGGCTCTCGCCGAAGCGGTGCTGAATGTCGAGATTGCGCGACCGAGCGCCGCCGTCGGCAAGAATCCGCAGGTGGCCGCGGCTCGCAGTGCCTCGCCCGGTCAGCTGGCGCGCAGCCTGAAAGGCGATCTCGACACCATCGTGCTGAAGGCGCTGAAGTCGCAACCCGCACAGCGCTACGAAACGGCAGCCGCGTTCCAGGCGGATCTGCAGCGTTACCTGAAAGGCGAGCCGGTTCAGGCAAGACCCGATCGAGCCTGGTATCGCCTGCGCAAGTTCGTCGCTCGTCACCGGCTGACCGTTGCCGCAGGAGCGGTCAGCGTTGCGGCGATCACTGTCGCGGCGGTCGGCTACGCGATCGAGGCAAGGGTCGCCGTCAAGGAGCGCGACTACGCGCGCGCGCTTGCCGATCGCAGCGACGCGGTCACGCGCTTCCTCAACGACCTGCTCGTCGAAGCCGCACAGTCGCAACACCCGATCAGCGTCGACGAACTGCTGACCCGCAGCGAGAAGCTGATCGCGACCAGCTACCGCGACAACCCGGAACACCGCGCCGCGGTTCAGGACACGCTCGCCATGTACTACCTGACGATCGGCAACCAGGCCAAAGCGGGCACCCTGATGAAGCAGGCGCTGGCCGCCGCCGCAGGCTCGACCGATCCCGCGTTGCTGGATCAGTTGCGCTGCAACCAGGCGCTCACGGTCTCGAAGCTCGGACAGGTCGAGGAAGCGAAGCGGGAACTGCAGTCAGTGCTCGACCACGAATCGCGCGATCCGCGTGTCCGCGTCATTTGCATCCTCTACCGCAGCTTCATTGCGCACGACACCTTCGACAAGCAGGGCTCGCTGCGATACGCGCAGGAAGCCTTGGATCAATTGCACCGCCAACCCGACCCGATGCCCGAACTGGAGGCGCAGCTCTTCGGAACGCTGGCAAGCGCATACCAGGACAACGGGCGCGGTGCCGATGCCAACGGGTACTTCACACTGGCCATGCAACGGCTCACCGAGCTTGGCCGCGACCGAGGGCATGTGGCGCTCACCGTGCGCAACAACTGGGCCACGCTGCATGCCGACTCAGGTGACCCGAGGGCGGCACTCGGGCTGACCGACGATATTCTGACTATTGCGAAGGGTGATGATCCTTCGAGCCGTCCTCCGCTGTATCTGCTGCTGAACCGCGCGCACAACCTGCGTGCTCTGGGCCGCTACGACGAGGCTACGACGGCCTACGAGCTGGCAGTCGAGGTGGCCCGCCAGCAGGGCGCGCACGCCGCCACCGTGAGCACCTTGCTCGGCCTTGCCGGGGTGGCGCGGGAGCGCGGCGATCTGGTCACGGCCGAACGCGACTTCGCCGAGGCCCGAGGTGTCGCCGACACCCGCCTCGCGCCCGGCGCCGCAGTGGCCTGGCGGCTTGCGGTCGAACGCGGGTTCCTCGACCTGGCACACCTGAATCCGGCACCGGCGTTCGCGTCGTTCGACAGCGCACTCCGCGGTTCGATCCCGCTCGGTGGCAAGGTGACAGCGCTGATCGGACGAGCAAGCAGCGAGCTTGCGCAAGGCAAGGCCGATGCCGCACTCGAAGATGCGCGAAGTGCCATCGCCATTGCTGAATCGCTTCGAGGCGCAAAGCAGTACTCGGTTCGAACCGGTGGCGCCTGGCTCGAACTCGCACAGGTTTTGCAGGCACGAGGGGATGTTGCCGGCGCCACCAATGCGGCCAATACGGCGGTGGAGCATCTGTCGCATAGCGTCGACGCGGGCCAAGTGCAGTTTGTGGCAGCGCTCGAACTGCGTCAGCGGTTGCAGTCGCACTCAACTCCACACCCCTAAATCTGGTCGCAGTGATTTCAGAAACAGGGTAAGAATATTCGGCGGTCGGATCGGAAGTCAGGCTTCTGAAACGCCCTATTCCTCATCCCCGAAGATCCCCGCCGAACTTTCGAACACACACCCACGTGGTTGTTGGGTCCGGCAGCAGCCTGTTGAAGACCGTTCACCACCCTGAAGTGCGTTGTTCGTGGCGGCGACCTCGTAGGCTTCCCGGGCGATGTGGCGCCAGAGGGGTCACGCTGATGCAACGATTGGTTCGGCCGCCATTCTGAACATTCAGCTTCACTGCCGGGTGCTGGACGGCGTGTACCGGTGCGACCACGAAGGCGAGCCTGTCTTCGTCGAGGTGGCCGCGCCAGCCGATGAAGCCCTGCAGACGGTGTTGCACACGATCATCACCCGTTCTTCGATGCTGTGCTGTGCGCGCCGATCTCAACTTGACCCACCCTGCCGATCTCAACTTAACCCGGGGATGGGTGCCGGCGTTGTAGCTGCCGGCTGTGGATAACTGTAGCTGTTTCCTCCTTTTACTCGATGGTTCGGACTGTTGGTGTGGCG